>PMOF01000031.1:2223-6896 GCA_003162495.1 Acidobacteriaceae bacterium | reverse complement strand
AAACGAATCTCGATATCGTCGGGCGCCTTGGCGTTCAGCGCAGTGACCACGCCGATCAGCTTTTCATTGCGAAATGGGGCAATGACCCGCGCGCCTCGCAGCGGCAATTGGCCGTCGCGCACCGCATAGGTAAAGCTGCGCTCCAGCGGCACAGGCAACGCGACTTCGCAGTAGGCGGGCATGAGAGGCAACTCCAAGTGTAACGGGATGGACCTGCGAGCCGGATACCAACCCCTTCCATCGGAGAGCGGTTCAGAAGATCATCAGCGAAGCGCCCTCCACCATGATGTGGCAGCCCAATCGCATGAGCGATCTTCGCTGCCGCTCCTCGTTTCCCTGCGCCGCTCGAAACTGCCGGAGGGGCGGCATGAGCCTTTGCCATTGATCCACAATCACCTTATCGCCCGGCGCCATCGCAATGCCGTCTCTTTCCCAAACTCAAATCGAAATGAGATACTCTCGCAATGAACATTTCCCGCAAATCTGCCACGCTGTTTCTCCTGCTCCTGATTGCCACCTGTACCGGCGCACTCGCGCAATCCGCGCCGCCGCCCGCCGTCGACCCGCTGCACGCATGGATTTCGGGAACCAACCCGGGGGCGCTCGAGGCCTGGGTCAATCAGCGCCTGGCCGATGAAGCTGCAGACGTGGCCACGCTGCTCGCGGCCACCGGTCCAAGAACGGTGGAAAACACGCTGCGCCCCTTTGATGACGCCCAGAATCAATTGTACGTAGCGGGCAGCAACGCTTACCTGATGTTCTCGCTGGCCGACGCGGCGCCCCTGCGCGACAAGGGACAGGCGCTGGCTGCTGTGATCAGCTCCGCGAGCACGGATCTGAGCCTGAACCAGAAGGTCTACACCGCCCTGGCGGCGATTCCCTTGCCGGCCAACGACCCGGCGACCCGCCACTATCTGGAGCGCACGCTGCTCGAGTACCGCCTCTCCGGCGTGGACAAGGACGACGCCACGCGCGCCAGGATTCGCGCGCTGCAGGATAAGATCACCGCGCTGTCGCTTACGTTCGGACGCAATGTGGCCGATGGAACGCTGAAGATCACGGCGACCAAAGCCGAGCTTGATGGGCTCCCAGCTGACTACATTGCGCTGCACAAGCCCGCCGCAGACGGCACCTATACCTTGACCACGGAGCAGCCGGATGTATGGCCGGTGTTGAGTTTTGCCAAGAGCGCCGACCTGCACCGCAGAATGTACCTGGCCTATAACCAGCGGGCATATCCGCAAAATGTCCAGGTGCTCAGGGATCTGTTGACCGCGCGGCAGGATCTGGCGACCACTCTGGGCTATGCCCACTACGCTGACCTGGCCACAGCCGACCAGATGATCGGCTCAGCCGCCAACGTGGAACATCTGCTGCAGCAAGTGGACGAAGCTTCTCGAGACGCGGCAGCCCGGGAATACGCCCAGTTGCTCAGCTTTGCGAAGCAGCAGCAACCGGGGTTGACGAACATCAGCGCGCCGGATGGGAGCTATTGGACCGAGCAATACAGGCGCGCCAAATACGACTTCGACGCGCAGAGCGTGCGTCCCTACTTTCCCTACGATCAGGTGCAGGCCGGGATCCTGAAGACTGCCGCGCGTCTTTTCCACGTTTCCTTCAAGCAAGTCAAGGACGCCCAAGTCTGGGACCGCTCCGTGGACACCTTCGATGTCTACGATGCCGCGCAAGGCAACCAGGGAAAGCTGCTGGGTCGCATCTACCTGGACATGCATCCACGCGACGGCAAGGACAAATGGTTTTCGAGCTCCCCAGTGATCCCCGGAATCCGCGGCCGGCAGCTTCCCGAGGGAATGCTGGTCTGCAACTTCTCCGGCGGCACGGCGGGCGACCCAGGGCTGATGGAGTACAGCGAGGTAGTCACATTTTTCCACGAGTTCGGCCACCTGATGCATCACATCCTCGGCAGCCAGGGAGAGTGGTCCGGAGGCGGCGGCTTTAGCGTCGAAGGGGACTTCGTCGAGTCTCCGTCACAAATGCTCGAGGAGATGTTTCACGATACCGCAATTCTGCAGTCCTTCGGCAAGGATTACAAGACCGGTGAAACCATTCCAGCCAGCCTGATCGCGAAGATGAACGCGGCCAGCGCCTATGGACGCGGCCATTGGCTGCAATCCCAGTTGCTCTTTTCCAGTTACTCGCTGCAAGTGCATAACCGTGCGCCGGCCGACGTCGATTTCGACGCCCTGTGGAAGACTGATGAGCTGCGGTTCAGTCCCTTCACTCCAGTCGAGGGAGATCGTTTCTTTGCCTCGTTCACTCACCTGACCGGCTATGCATCGAACTATTACACCTACGTGCTCGACAAGGTGATTGCCCTCGACTTCTTTGCCCAGTTTGACAAGTCCAACATGCTGGATGGGCCCACCGCCATGCGCTACAGGCGCGCGGTGCTGGAGCCGGGAGCCAGCAAGCCCGCAGCCGATCTCGTCAAAGACTTTCTCGGTCGTCCGCAGAATATGGACGCGCTCAAGACCTGGATGAATCAGGAGTTTCAGCCCGTGGCAACGGATAGCAAATGACCCGATCCTGCGCCATCACACCTTGCGGGAAGTTCAAATCGGAGGGAGGCGGGGGTTTCAACCCCCGTATAAAGCGCACCGCGTGAGCGTGGGCTTTAGCCCCTGAGGTATGCTCTCTCCCGGCAGTCGTTCCATTTCTATGCTTCCGTAGAAGTACTTACCTTTGAGAAAAATAATTCGTTCAACTTCCCACGCCCCCGTCTCATTACAGGCGCGGGCGCGCAATACCGGCCGCACACAGTACAATTCATTTCTGATGACAACCAAGGCTGCAAAGACCGCTCCTGTCGCGCCGGGCAAATTGCCGCGCCCTTCGTCCAAACCCAAACGCCCCATCACCCTGGCGATCGACATCGGGGGGTCGGGCTTGAAGGCCATTCTGCTGGACGCCAAGGGCAAGCCCCTGAACGAACGCCAGCGTGTTCCCACGCCGGCCATCCCCACGCCGCGCGCGGTGCTGCGCGCACTCGAAGGGCTATGCAAGCCGATGCTCGGGCGCTTCGATCGGGTTTCAGCAGGCTTTCCGGGCGTGGTCAAGAACGGCTGCACCTATCTCGCGTTCAACCTGCATCCCCTGTGGGCCAAAGGTTTCCCACTGCAAAAGGAGCTCGAAAAGCGATTCAAGAAGCCGGTGCGCGTGGGCAACGACGCCGACGTGGCCGGCTACGGGGCCATCAAGGGCCACGGCGTGGAACTGGTGCTCACCCTGGGCACAGGCATGGGCGCGGCGCTCTTCACCAGCGGCCACCTGGTTCCCGGCCTCGAGCTCGGCCACCATCCCTGGAAAAGGCACACCTATGAGGACTACCTGGGCCGGCGTGGCCTGGACAAGTACGGCAAGAAGGTATGGAACAAGCTGTTGCAGGAGGCCATCGCGCAGACCTTGGCCACATTCAATTGGGACCATCTCTACCTGGGCGGCGGAAACACCAAGAAGATCGATTTCAAGCTCGGCAAAAATGTCTCAATCGTGTCCAATGCAGAAGGGCTGCTCGGCGGCGTAGTGTTGTGGCGCGATCAGGGCTGATCAGTCCACGTTTCGATTGATGCGAACGCCGCGAGGCACTATGCCGCGACAAAGCCGGATCAGCCTTCGTTTCGGAGGGAGGCGGGGGTTTCAACCTCCGCATAGAGCCGGCAAACACGAGAGGGGCTTCAGCCCCGGAGAAACGAACTCCTTTCGTTCCGTCTCCGGCCACGACACCAGCCGCGTGTCAGGGCACGACTTCAAAGCCTGCCCTGAGCCTCGCCGAAGCGTGCCGCAAGCGCCGTAAAACAACGTCCGCCTTTAGCCCCTGAGGCATGACTTGACTTTAGCCGAATCTCTGCGACACATTGGAGAGGGGACGCCCTGTGAAGCGATTTGCAAATCAGCCCTGCTGTTTTCCGGCGGCGCTCTTTAAGCGCTGCCCGCTCGCATTTGGATTGCTTTTCCTGGCTGGAATTTCAACTGCCGTCTGCGCCCAGGGCCCTGTGGCCCACTTTGTCGGATCGGAAAGCTGCCGTAAATGCCACGCTCAGGCCTACGACGGCTGGAAGCAAACCCGCATGGCCAATGTCGTGCGCGATCCAAAGGTCCATCCCGAAGCCGTACTCGGAGACTTCACGCACCCCAATCCACTCGTCACATTCAGTCTCGATCAGGTGGCGTTCGTCTATGGAAGCCACTGGAAGCAGCGCTATTTCACCAGGCGGGGCGATGACTATTACCCTCTTCCCGCGCAGTGGGACATTCAAAAAAAACGCTGGCTCCCCTACCACGTGGAAACAGGAACAGATTGGTGGGTGCCGTTTTACGGCCCATCCAACTTCGACCGCCCCACCGGGCCCACCTGTGATGGGTGCCATTCCGTCAACTACAACATCGAGACCAAACAGGTGACAGAGTGGAATGTAGGCTGTGAAAAGTGCCACGGACCCGGCAGTCTGCATATCGAACACCCCACCAAAGACAACATCGTCAATCCTGAAAAGCTCGATTACGTGCGCGGCAATGACACCTGTATCCAGTGCCACAGCCAGGGGCGGCCCTTGAACAATCCCATTGCCGGCCACTACTACGACTGGCCAGTGGGGTATGTGCCAGGTCAGCTGCTAGCCGACTTCTGGAAACTGGAAGACCTTAAATTCGGA
>PMOF01000031.1:0-2138 GCA_003162495.1 Acidobacteriaceae bacterium | reverse complement strand
CTGCATGGGTCGGTCAGCGAACACACGCATCATGCGGAAGGCAGCACAGGCAGCCAGTGCGTCGCCTGCCACATGCCGAAAATCGAGCAGACAATCAAGGACAACTACGTCAATGCGCACACCTTCCGGTTTATTCCTCCGGCTGAGACAAAACAGTCCGGCATTCCCAATCCCTGTACTTCGTGCCATGCAGACAAATCGAACGAATGGGCCACTGCGCAGTTGAAGACCTGGAACTCCGCGTCCCCTTGGCGGGTGGCGCAATAGCGCTCGCATGGCTCGCCGGGTGCCCCACCCTTGACTTCTCTTGAAATAGCTTCGATGGATGCGGATGCAGTTATAACTTGACACAAATTCGTTTATAAACGACACTATATAAGTGTACGAGATTCGCCATTACCTGACGCAGAACGAGAAAGATGTCTTCATGGAATGGCGCCGGCAACTCCGGGACACAAATGCCAGAATCGCGGTTGACCGAAGAATCAACCGGATTGAGTTGGGCAACTTCGGCGATCACAAGTTTTGCCGCGATGGAGTATGGGAACTGCGCATCGACGTCGGCCAAGGCTATCGAGTCTCTTACGCCGTTGCTGGAGCTGAGGTGGTGCTGCTGCTTTGCGGAGGCGATAAGCGAACCCAGGATGCTGACATCGGCCATGCCTGTGAATATTGGCTGGACTGGCAGAAGAGGAACTGAAAATGAAAGACAGAGCCCACGATGAAGCCATGGCGGAGTTGTTCAAGCAAGACCCTGCCTATGCGGTTGAACTGCTGAACGGCATTCTCGAAGACGGAGAGCAGGGCGAACTGCTCGTCGCCTTGCGCCAGATGACCAAAGCCTTCGGCGGCGTGCAGGACGTGGCAGAAAAAGCAAACCTGAATCCGACCCAGCTCTATCGCACATTATCCGCCGAGGGAAACCCGGAGCTGCGCAGCTTGTCCGCCATTCTCAAGGCGATGGGCTTGCGCCTCGCCGTGCAGCGGGTGCAGGCGGCGTAAAATACGGCAATCCACAATTTGGAATGCCGGGTGCCCCACCCTTCGCTTTTTTCTGGCGATGGGTGGGAGAGCACGGACCTCGGGGCTCCGCTTTGCAGAAAATAACCCTCCCCTGGCGCACGATGGAGATAGAAGGACGAACAGAGATACCATCCAAACATCTTTTCCCCACCAGGTCACGCCGTCCTGACAAAATAATTTCGCGCTTTTCGCCTGTGAAACTGTGGAGCCTTCCTTAACCCACCCACAATCAAAAATTTCCGCTGGCCACCCTCACAGGAACGCTTAAATAGTTAAACTGTGAAGACTCATCCCCGGCCGGGCGCTTTCAGCCCCAGCTCCCGCATCGCAATCTGCAAGTCGGCCCACGCCTCTTTCTTCTGCCGCGGGTCGCGCAGCAAATACGCCGGATGATACGTGATGATGAGCTTGGCGCCGCGGAAGGCATGCACGCGCCCGCGCAGGCCGGCCAGGGGTTGCCGCGCGCCCAGCAGATAAGTGGCCGCAGTGGCGCCGAGAGCCACCAGCACCTCAGGACGCACCACGTCGATCTGGCGAAACAGAAATTGCGAGCAGGTGTTGCCCTCTTCAGGTTCAGGCGTGCGATTGCCGGGCGGCCTGCACTTCACCACGTTGGCGATGTAGACTTCCTCGCGCGTGAGTCCCATGGCGGCGATCATGTTGTTGAGCAGTTGCCCCGCCTTGCCGACGAAGGGCAGTCCCTGCGCATCTTCGTCCGCTCCGGGTCCTTCGCCGACAAACATCAACCGCGCGGTGGGTGAGCCGTCGCCGAAGACCAGCTTGTTGCGGCCCATGTGCAGTGCGCAGCGCGTGCATTCGCCAATGTCCTCGCGGATAAGTTGCAGAGCGGCGGCGCGGTCGGCGGGCAGAATGGCGGCGGTTTCCTGCGGCGGGGTGGAAATTTGCATGCGAGGCGGAATAGCGGAATCCTCCGGGGATTGATTGGAATGGGAAATCGCATCCCTGTTTTCCGGGGCGAGATGAGGTGCGCCCGGCATTTGCGATTCATGCGGCTCGGCGGCAAGTTGCGCGTGCAGCGCTGGATCCACGGGGCGGCGATAGAACTCGGTGAGGCCCAGGTCGCGGTAAAAGCGTACGCGGTCGACCAGGGCTTC
>PMOF01000297.1 GCA_003162495.1 Acidobacteriaceae bacterium | reverse complement strand
ACCTGGGGATTGACGGGGGCGATCTGGATGTAGCCCTGGTTGTAATTGACGGCTTCCTGCGGCGTGTTCTGAAGAGTGCCGGCGGATTGGGCGCGCTGGCGCAACACCTGCACCACCTGGAGCACGTCCTGAGGCTGGTTGAAATAGGCATTGCCGAGGTCGGCGGTCCACTGGAGATTCTGATCCATCTGGGCCAGGACCTGAGGGAACGCGGTAAGGGCTTTGACGCTCGGATCCCAGCTCTGGGCGTTGGCGCCGTAGGCGATCTGTTCCTGGGGAGCGTTGCCCTGGGCCTGGAGCCAGTGGTCGGCGCCAACCACCTGCGCCGGATAAGTGGCCGCGGCGAGAACCTGAGCTACGAGCGCGTCGGGATAGAGGGCGATGGGAGCGACGAGTTGTTCGAGCTGGTCGGGCGAGAGGGGCTGGGCCAGGGGTTGAGACGGGCCGGGATCAAGGGGCGAATATCCCTGGGACGGGTCATAAGATTGAGGGAATTGAGACGGGTCCGGAGGCGCCTGGGCGTATTGCTGGATTGGCGGGGGATAGGGCTGCTGNNGCGTAGTTGGGCTGGGCGTAGCCCTGAGGCTGGCTGGGCGGATACTGGCCCGCGCTGGGCTTAGGCTGGTACTGGGTTTGAGGATATGGAGGTTGCGGGTCTTGCCCATATTGAGCACGGGCTGGAGCGGCTGCGAGGGCAAGAAGGAGAGAAAGCGAGGCCACGACAGCGAACGTCTTGAAAGTTTGCGATGCGGGCGAATGGGCCTGGGGCAGGCGGTGCGGAGGTGTCATATTCCCTCTCAGTGGTACCCATCGGGGTCGCCCCTACGCGAAGCCTATGGTCGTAAACGGTGCATGCCGGGACTAAGTATGCCGCGCCGGATTGGTTTTCCCAGCAAGTCGAGACAGTGGCTGACTAGCTAGACCCGGCCTACTGGCTTTAGTTGCGGCGGATGGTTGGAAACTTAACAACAGATCGAGATTGCTCAAGAAGAGGGGCAGGTGGAGAGGAAAGATTGGCAGGGGCCTGGGGGATCCGGGAATAGGACCCCAGGTCTCAAAGGCGAGACCTGGGGCACCCGGCTGGGAGGATTCGGTAGTGGGTCAGATTGAATGGACCCCTGCCTCGGGGGCTAAAGCCCACTCAAATCGTTGAGTTCAATGTACGGGCTGAAGCCCGTACCCTTCAGAGCGACCCACTACCGAATGTTCTAGTTTGCGAGCGTGATGGTGCCAAAGAGGCCGTTGGCATAGTTGTTCGGACCGGCGGTAAAGAAGAGCTGATTGGTTGGTCCGTTGGCGGCGGCGCCCTGTCCGAACTGGAGGGCCCAAACGTCGTCAATCTCGATTGGTTTCCCACTGGCATCGAGAAGCGGCCCAAGGAACTCACCGGTCTGGGGGTCGAAGGCGTTGATCCGGCCCTTGGGGATGTTGTTGCTGATGAGAATCGCGTTGCTCATGGGGCCGAAATCGGCGGGAGCCAGCGTAACGCCCCAGGGAGAATGAAGAGGCCCGTCGACTGCAAGGTGCTTCACTACATTGCCGGCGGTGTCAAACACGTCCACGAACCCGCCCTGACCCTTATTGAGGGCTGTAAACGTGACCCAGATGTTGCCGTTGATGGTTTGAATCCCGTAGGGAGCATAGGTTTTCGGGATGTCTGGATCGGTGAAGGACTTTACCAGATGGAAGGAGCTATCGAACATATCGATTCTGCGGTTGCGGCTGTCATCGGCGGCATAGAGGAAAGCCTGGTTCGACTCGTTGACCGCGATGGCCAAGCCGGTATAAGAGGCGCCGACGCTCGATCTGTCAGCGGCAAGAGTGGCATGACTAATGCCAGAGGAAACGATTGCGACCGCGGGGTTCCAGCCGCTGATGGTACCGTCCAAAGTAGCGAAGATAAACAAAGCCTTGGCGGATGTGCCATTTCCCGAGACCGTAAAGTCACCTGCATTGGGGCTGATGTTTCCGACCACGCCGGTTGGGCTGCCGAGAGTTCCCGCGGGGCTCGCAGACGCGGGGGGGACCGCTACGACAAGCGGAACTTGCGCGCCCGCCCCGGTATACAGAGTTGAGAGTCCGGTGCCGTTATCGCTAACCCAGAACGGACTTCCTGGAAGTGAAACGAGGCCCCAGCCGTTGACCAGGCGTTCATCCTGGAGCGGCGCGACACCCGCCTGATTGGATACCAGATCGGTACGTTGATATTGAGCCTGGGCCGACGGTGAGAGGAACGAGAGGCTCAGGAACGCGGCAGCGGCAGTTGCGCCGCTGAAAAGTGACCGGACAGGTTTGGATTGCGAACTGCGGACTTGAAACATAGGTTGCTCCTTGATTAAGAATCGAGTTTTTTGAGTTGCGTACGATCAGTTGCACGGGCTGTCACTGCGCCTGGTAACAAATCGGCGCCGACTCCAACTGCGGCATCCAGCCCGAAGACCGCTTTTGACAAAAGAACGGCAGCCAACTGGACGCCTTGTGTTGTTCGCTGGATTTTCCGTCATTTCCCACCAGTCCCTAATTCGATCGTGCGTAAGGACGGGTTTCTGTTGCGGAGTAACCCGCAGATCACGATAGGCGCGAGAGAGGATGATGCTTGTCAGGAGATTGTCAAACAATTGTTATTTATTGTTAGTCCGGCGATGCGGCCTGAACACGCGGCTCTCTTGATCCATGCGGATCATTCAATTGCGCTTTCCCGGCTCACGTTTCCCTCGGGGCGAAATGCGGACAGGGTTTATGATCGAAGCTGGCGCAGACCGTTTGTCCGCGCCATAGTTTTGCGGCCCATGTGCTGCGCGCGCTCGATGGTGCGCCGCGGTCAGGCCGGGCTATCTCTCTCTAAAAATATGCTTTGGGGAATTGGAACACATGCGAGCTAAGTCGGCGGTAGTGCTGGGCGCCCAGTGGGGCGATGAGGGCAAGGGGAAGATTGTAGACGTGCTGAGCGAGCGGTTTACCGCTGTGGCGCGGTACGCGGGCGGGCACAACGCCGGGCACACGGTGATCATCGGGGGGCAGCGGTTTGTGCTGCAACTGATTCCGTGCGGAGTGCTGCGGCCGGGATGCAAGGGGATCATCGGCAACGGGGTGGTGCTGGATCCGATCGCGTTTTTGAAAGAAGTGGACAAGCTGCGGGCGCTGGGCGTGGACGTGGACACGCAGCTGTTTGTGTCCAACCGGGCGCAGGTGATTTTGCCCTATCACCGAATGATCGAGCTGGCGGCGGAGAGCGCGCCGGGACGAAAGAAGATTGGGACCACCAGCCGGGGAATCGGGCCGGCGTATGAGGACAAGATGGCGCGCAGCGGGTTGCGGGTGGTGGACCTGCTGCGTCCGGAGCTGCTGAAGGCGCACATCGAGGCTGCATGCGCGGAAAAGAACGCGATTGCGCAGGCGCTTTTCGGGACCGATCCGCTGGACCCGCAGAAAATGTACGACGAGTATGTGGCGGCGGCGGAGCAGGTGGCGCCGTTTGTAGCGGACACGGGACGGATGCTGAATACGATTCTGGCCGAGGGCGGAAGCGTGATGTTTGAGGGAGCGCAGGGGACGATGCTGGATATCGACCACGGGACGTATCCTTTTGTGACGTCTTCATCGGCGACGGCGGGCGGCGCGGCGACCGGAACCGGGGTGGGGCCGACGGCGATCGGGACGGTGATCTCGGTGACCAAGGCCTATGTGACGCGGGTGGGCGAGGGACCGTTTCCAACCGAGATTCACGACGAGGTGGGCGAGGAGCTGCGCAAGAGGGGCAACGAATACGGCGCGGTGACGGGGCGTCCGCGGCGCTGCGGATGGCTGGATATTCCGCTGCTNNTCGAACCAGGTGAACGGCGCGGAGTGGCTGGTGGTGACCAAGCTGGACGTGCTGGACACGCTTGAGGAGATTCCGGTGTGCGTGGGCTATGAGATTGGCGGCCGAGTGACGGACGAGATTCCTGCGGACGTGCACGGGCTGGAACTGATCAAGCCGGTCTACACGACGCTGAAGGGGTGGCGGGAACAGACCGAGGGAATCACGGAGTTTGACAAGCTGCCGAAAGCGGCGCGGGACTATCTTCGCTTTCAGGAGCGGGAGAGCGGAGCGCGGATCGGGATGGTTTCGACGGGACCGGATCGGGACCAGACGATGGTGCTGCCGGAATTTGCCGAGGCGCTGGACAGTATCCACAAGTAAACTTTGAGAAAGCCAAGAACATCGACCGGGGATAAAGCGAGTAAACATTCCCGGCAAGAGAGAAATGTAACCTATGGTCAGCTTCATTGTTCGCATGAGATTTGCCGTGGAAGATAGGGCCGATGTGGCCGAAATCCTGCGCCAGTTGGCCGTGGCTTCGCGCCAGGAGCCGGGGTGCGTGAGCTACATTGCGCACCACGTACAGAGCGATCCCGACACGGTGCTGATCTACGAGCAATACGAAGACCAGAGCGCGGTGGATGCGCATGGGAAGTCCGCGCACTTCAAGAAGTATGCGGTGGGGGGACTCTACCAGAAAATGCGGGAGCGGAGCCGGGAAGACCTGGTCGCTCTCATTTGAGCGTCGAGCGGCGTTGAAGAGGAGGAGTTCCGTTGACGCGCTGAAAGCAGGCCTGCCGGGGTAGTGGGTCAGTTTGAATCGAATCCCTGCCTCAGGGGCTAAAGCCCCACCCAAATTGTTGAGCTTAATGTACGGGCTGAAGCCCGTACCCTTCAGTGAACCTCGTTGAGCTTCAGGGTGACCCACTATCCCGGACGCGAACCGATTGACCGTGGCCCGGGTGCGGGACTACCATCCGATACGCCAATGCAAGGTGACTTCGCCAACTTATCAAAGCCAGTGAGCCGCCGAATTGTGTTTGCACTGAGGCTCGTCCCGGTGCTTTTGGTGGCGCTGAGCGCGCGCGCGGTGATGGCTGGACAAGCCGATCAAAGTCATGTGAATGCAGGACCCGGCAAAGCAAACGGGCTGCACCGGGGCGAGAGACATGAGTTCCGGCACCAGATCGACCAGCTTGAAGAAATGTGGAGAAGCGCGGTGCTGAAGGGAAACACCACCGAACTGGAATCCCTGCTGGCGGACGACTACATGGCCATTTCAGCTTCAGGAACCTTGCAGACCAAAGCGGAGACGCTGGCAAACCTGCGCAGCGGCCGGATGCATTTCACGGCTCTGGACATNNACATCTCCGGGAGCTATCGCTACACTCGCGTGTATGTGCGGGACCCGCGGGGGGCGTGGAAGGTCGTGAGCTTTGAGGCCAGCAAGATTCCGGACTCCGGTGCACGCAAGTAGAGATTGACCGTGCGCGCGAGGCGATGCACGAAGCGCCCGCCGGCGAACCACGATGGAGGGGAATCGCATGACCGTCGCGCAGTTGTCGAGGCTCAGGCGTCTTTCGCTGTGGTTACTGCTGCCGGGCTTGGCAGGACTGATTGTCTCGGCCATGATTTCGACCTACTACCTGGAGACCCTGCCGAAATGGCCTGTGCCTGAAGAGTCGCGCACCACGCCGCGGGAGATTCGCGGAAGCATCGTGTATCAGACTGTGGCCGAGGACCGGACACTGAGCGTGATGGAATACTCGTCGATCGGAGTCTTCGTGATCGGCCTGAGTTTGGGCCTGGTGTTTCTGGATCGGTTTGGGGGCAGCGCCCGGCCAGGGTCTACTGAGGAAGAGAAACCGGGGACAGCAGCCCTAAGTTAGCGGACTGGGGAATTGTGGGCCGCGCGGGGTGGCGAAGGGTCCTCTACAATGGACCGATGCCAGAACTGCCCGAGGTGGAAACGATTGCCCGCGGCGTCCACCAGCGGGTGCGTGGCGAGCGGATCGTTCAGGCCTGGTTCGGCTCTCATCGTGAACCTTTCAAGACACCCGCCGCGCGACAGGCCAAAGGGCTTGAGGGGCGCGTGATCCTGGCCGTACATCGCACGGGGAAACATATTGTCTGCGAGTTGGGCGCTCACGAGGACGATCCAGGTGGGATCCGGCTCGGCGCAGGCGGGCGGGATGAGGCGGTCCAAGCCCAGTGGATTGTGCATCTGGGCATGACGGGGCGCCTGCTGGTGACCACTCCCGATGATCCGGTTGCAACCCATACGCACGCACGGCTGAGCCTGGACAGCGGCCGTGAGGTGCGCTTTGTGGATGCGCGCCGTTTTGGACGGCTGGAGTTTCGCGACCTGGGGCGCAGCGCAGGTTTCAGCGGGCCCGGCAAAGAACCGCTCACCACGGGTGCGGAGGAGTTTGCGGGCCTGTTTCGCGGGCGGCGGCTGGCGATCAAGGCTGCCCTGCTGAACCAGACGCTGCTGGCCGGGGTGGGCAACATCTACGCCGACGAGAGCCTGTTTCGGGCCGGCATTCGTCCGCGCCGAAGAGCGGGACGATTGACCCGAGCGGAGCTTGAACGGCTGCGGCTGGCGCTGCGCGAGGTGCTGGAGCACGCGATCCGGCTGGGAGGATCGTCTGTCTCCGATTACGTGAATGCGGCTGGGGTGCGCGGGTTCTTTCAACTGGAGCATTGCGTCTACCTGCGAACCGGGTTGCCTTGTCGCCGATGCGGGACGCCGATCCGGCGGATTCTGCTGGCGGGGCGAGGCACGCATTTTTGTCCGCATTGCCAACAATAGGGTGCAAGTCTATGAATTTTGGTATTAGATTGCGTTCCATGCTTCCAGAATGCAGACGATTCTGGAGCCCGCACTTTGGTAAGTCTTTGAAAGAAATCCGCATTGCAAACGGAAGGCTAAGTGCAACAAGGAGGGCGCCAGTGATGTATTGGCTGCTGGGAAAATCCGGCCAGCCCAATGAGAAGCAGAGATTCGGCAAGAGCAAACCGCCAGCGAAGCGGCCCTAAATGAGGGATGACCGGCCGGATTATCTGCAGCAGGTGGGGTGGGAGCAACCACCGTCCACGCATCCTTTTGGGAGGCCAGTGACCAGCGCAGGAGAGCAAAACGCCGCCGCGTCAAGGGGCGGCGTTTTTGTTTTTGCG
>PMOF01000207.1:18706-20166 GCA_003162495.1 Acidobacteriaceae bacterium | reverse complement strand
GGCAGCAAGGGCAGCAAGACACGATTGAATGAATGCGGCGGCGGCGATTTTCGCGATTGGTGAATTAACTGTGTATTCCTGCGATACCTTTCGATTCTTTTTGAGAGCGAAGGGATGAATGCCGCCGTTACGATGGGCTTGTGGACCGGAACGGCGGGACACAGCTTGCATGCGGTGGGTCGGCAAGCAGACCGCATGAACCGTGCCATAAGGGTGGTGGGTCAGTTGGAGAGAACCATCTCTCAGGGGCTGAAGCCCGGATGATTGCAGGGCGGTTATTTTGTACGCGCTTACGCCTGTACTTTTCAATCTGACCCACTGCCGCAGAAGGGACTTTGGAGAATTGAGCACATCATCAAGCCAAGCGAAATTGTCGCCGGCCACTGAGCTGACACCCTCATGGAAGCAGGAAGTGAACCAGCGGCTGGCGGCGCACAAAAGCCGCAAAAGCGGTTCCGCGGCCGAGCCGGAGACGGCAACCGACGCGCGGCAGAGGGCAAGCAAGTGGGCGGCCCAGGCGGCCGCGCGCGTGGCCGCACGCTATGCCCACGCGCCCAGCTACAGCGAGATGCTGGCTGAAGAGGCGCGCAGCGCAGTGCGGGCGGCGGAGGCTGCGTCCCGAGCGGCGCTCGAAGCGCAGGCGGCGGCTGAGTCGATTTTGGCTGGTCTGGAGGCTGGACTGGAGGCAGAGCAGTCGTGGCAGCCGGAAGCTTTTGAGGGCGGGGCCGAGGAGCGGGTGCCGGAACATGCCTCTACGACGCCGGAAGAAGCGATCGGGGCTGCTGAGTCTTATTCGAACCGCGCGGCGGATCGGCAGAGGTTTGGGATCCGCTGGGACGCGGACTTGCCGGCACGCCCGGCGGAGCCGGTGGCGGCACGCGCGTTGCGGGGGCCGGAAACCTTTGCTCTTCCCCTGGAAGGCTGGTGGGAGCCGGAGGCGCGGACGGCGGGTAGTGAAGTCGTTGACCCGGTGGAACCCGCGCGCCCGATGCATGCCAACCTGATTGAGTTTCCGCGCGAAATTGTGGCCACGCGGAAAGTGCGGCCGCGGCTCGCGGAAGGGCGATTCGCGGCAGCCGGAGAGGCGCAGTTGAGCATCTTCGAGGTGGACGCCGGGAGCATCTCGACTGAGCCGGAAGCAGCGGACACAGCGACCGAAGCAGCGGCGTCCTCGTGGCAGCGGCCGGTGTGGTCGGGCATTGAGCTGGACGCTCAACCGAGGGAGGAGATGGCCCAGGAAGTGGCGAAGGCTGCGACAGGCGCAGCGCTCAATCCGGCGCCGTTTGGCTGGCGTTCCATGGCCGCGGTGGTGGATTTCGCGCTGATTCTGGGAGTCTTCGTGATGGTTGCTCTGGGCGTGGCGACCCAGGTGAAGACACTGCCCTCAATGCGGGTGATGGAACTGCTGTCGATGGTCGCGCTTCTGGTGCTGGGCGCACTTTACCAGGTGATTTTTTTCG
>PMOF01000207.1:16008-18691 GCA_003162495.1 Acidobacteriaceae bacterium | reverse complement strand
GTGCTGCCGCTGGGGCTGGGTGTGGCGTGGGCGATTTTCGACGAGGATCACCTGAGCTGGCACGACCGGCTGTCGGGGACGTATCAGCGGTTGGAGTAAGCAAGGCGAGCGCGGGACTGGAAGCAGAAGATTGCGAGGCTCTAGCAATTGGCATATACTTATGTATATGCCAAGTATGCGGAGGGCGCGATGCAGCGTACAGCCAAAATTTTCATGAACAACCGGAGCCAGGCGGTGCGGCTGCCGAAGGATTTTCAGTTCGCCACTTCGGAGGTATTTATCCGGAGACAGGGAGACGAAGTGATTCTCTCCGCGAGGCCGAAGGACTGGACCGGGTATCTGGCATCGGGCCCTGCTGCCTCGGCAGACTTCATGGTGGGCGTTGAGGATCTGCCGGTGCAGGAGCGCACGCTATGATGCCGCTTTACATGCTGGATACGGACATCTCGTCGTACATCATGAAGCGATCTGACGATGCCGTGTTACGGAAGCTTCAGACGGTGGCGGTAGCGGATGTCTGCATTTCGGCGATCAGCAAGTCGGAGCTGGTGTACGGCGTTGAGGTTTCGCCGCGGCCCAAGCAAGACCAGGCGGCGCTGGATGCGTATCTGCGATATGTCGCGGTTCTGGAGTATCCGGGCGACGCAGCTCAGGATTATGGTCGAATCCGAGCTCATTTGAAGGTGCGGGGAACCATGATTGGCGGCAACGATTTGCTGATCGCGGCCCATGCCCGCTGGCTCGGACTTACGCTGGTGACAAACAACACGCGCGAGTTCAAGCGTGTGCGTGGGCTCAAGATCGAAAACTGGGCAGCGTAGAGCGGTTCATCCAGGTCCCTTCGCAGAGATTTCTAGATGGGATGCGGAGTCGTATTGTGGGCATCGGTGACGTTGTCTGGAACATCCGTGAACGATTTGTTCGCCACGTAGGCGAATTTCTGGTACCTGGAACCGACCTTGCGAATTGCATCGTGAGGGCCATCATCCCAGGTGATGCGCGCCTCGCCGTCTACGTAGACCCAATGGCCGTGTACGTCGCCCATTGACCGCATGGCGTGGCCATCGTCATAGATGGTGATGTAGAAGGTGCCGCCGCTGCCATCGCCAACTTCCCATTTACCGAGGAAATGACTGCGTGAAGGCGATCGGGAGTCGGATGAACCCGCGTCCGCATCTGCGCTCCCGGGAAACTCCACGCGCTCAATTTCAGACAGGTTGTAGGTGACGCGGTGGCCGTCTTTGAAGACGATCACGATGACGCCGGGGCCACTTTTCGGGGTGGGCGGCGTTTTGGCAAGACATCCAGGAACGGCGAGACAAAACATAGCGGCCAGTGCGAAAACGCTGACGATCTTGCGCATGGATTCTCCTTTGAGGTCACTGGCGCGAGGGGGTCGATGCGGAGCGGCGCCAATTTAAAGTACGCGGCGCGCGCGTGCTTAGTTCCCGAAAATCGGGAAGAAGGCGATTGAAGAGTTGGGTTCTCGCGAGATTCGAAGGAGAGGCCCAGGGGGCGCTCTCCTTCGCGCACTTAGTGGATGATGACCACGTTCATGCTCCAGGGAGCGAGGGTCAGGGTGAGGGGAAGGCTCTGCGCGCCGAAGCTGGCGGTGGTGGGCGCGGCCCAGACGTTGCTTTGCGATTGGTCGTAGATGGCCTTGCTGTAGGTCTGAACGGCGACGGTGGAAGCGGTGGACTGGCCGGAGAGACCAGGATCCCTCACCTGAGTAACGATCGGCCGGGATTCAATTGAGCAGGGTGGCATTGCGCTGGTTGAGGGTGAGGGTGTTTGGCCCGGGCTGGAGCTGCACGGGTTGATCCCAGATGAGCCCCCGATTGTTGAAACGCGTGCTGATCAGCCGGTTCATGTTCCCTCCCTGGTGAAATCAAATTCGGCTGCGGGGGAAGCGGGCGAACATGGGAAAAGCATACTCCGGCGAACAAAATTTTGAGGCGGGATTTGACGGGCGGGTAGAGTCCTAGTTTCGATCTCTAGTGCGATGAATGGCATCTTGAAAGGCAATAGATCGAAATAGTACAATCCGAGGCGAATTCGGTAGTTCAGTCTGATGATCACCAGCATCCACACCCTGATTTATTCCGACGATGCCCCTGCAACGCGCGCATTTCTTCGCGACGTCCTCGGCTGGCCCTACGTCGAGGATGCGGCGGGCGGAGGCGCGGGTTGGTTGATCTTCAAGTCCGGGCGGAGTGAGATGGGCGTACACCCGACCCACAGCGTCTACGATGGCAAGACGTACGAATCGCCGCGGCAACATCTGATCTCACTGATGTGCGACGACATCTCACAAACGGTCGCTGAACTGAAGGGCAAAGGAGCGGAGTTCCACGGCGAAGTTCAGGATCACGGGTACGGACTCGTGATTTTGATGGCCGTACCTGGCGCGGACGACATCATGCTTTACGAGCCCAGGCATCCGCTGGCGTATAGCCTTTGACCGATTGAAAGGGCAACTAACTCTCTCCGAATTTTCACTCTTCGCCGGGTGCCCCATCCTTGCGATTTCTTCCATCGCAAGGGTGGGATGCGTAACTGTTCGCCTGCCAGTCTGTTGGGCATGGTGGAGGCATTCTATCTCGAGGACGGCCCGGGGAGAATCCATGGTTTCCCACCCATTCCACGGTGAGACTGTGGAATGGATGGGGCACCCACGCTTTTT
>PMOF01000207.1:9604-15902 GCA_003162495.1 Acidobacteriaceae bacterium | reverse complement strand
CGAACGGGGTCCGGGGAAGTCTGTGGTTTCCCACCCATTCCACGGTGAGACTGTGGAATGGATGGGGCACCCACACTTTTTTCGGATGGTTTAAGGGTGGGCCACCTGCCCAACATCCTAATTCCCAGGTCTCAAAAGCGAGACCCTTCGACTTCGCTCAGGGCAGGCTCTGGGGCACCCGCTTGGTTCTTTAGGAGGCCAGCGCGCGGACGGCGGAGACGCCGGCGCCGAGCAGGGCGGTCTGGTCGTCTTCGGGGAGAATTTCAAGGGAGAAGCTTTGCAGGGTGCTCATCTTGACCATGGTTTCGAGATGGCCGCGCAGGATGGGCAGCTCCAGGAATCCGACATTGTGGCCGGTGAAGTAAAAGCGGCCGGGGCCGGCGAGATGAATGAAGGAGGCGGTGGCGGCGGCGAGGGCGCGGTGCCAGAGATCGACAAACTCGCGGCAGCGCTGGTCTCCCTGGCGGGCGTTGGCGAAGACTTCTTCGGGTTCGAGGTCGAGGAAACGCATGCGCATGGCGCGGTAACCCATGATGCCCTCCAGATGGCCGACGCCTCCGCAGCCGCAGAATTTCTCTTTGGGATCGAGGGTGACGGTGACGTGGCCGCCTTCCCAGACNNNATGGCGTCGGCGTCGTTGGCAATGTGCACCGGGGCGGTGATGCCGCGGTCCGACAACACCCTGGTTAGCTCGTCGGCCATGCGCATGCCTTTGAGCTGGGTCAGGTTGGGGGAGTCTTCGACCACGCCGTGGCGGATGATGCCAGGAACAGCAACGCCGATGGCATCCACGGGCACGGTTTCGGCCTCGGTCAACGTGGCAATCTGCGTGGCCAGCAGCTCCACCAGTTCGCTGCCGGGCATGGCGGCCAGTGGGTCCAACTCGTGCGTGTCGATGGGATAGCGGATGGTGTTGCCTGCGAGGCGCCGGTCGTCAAGTCTGCCGGCTACGATGTGTTCGGTGATTACGACGCCGATGGCGGTGGTCATTTCACTCACTCCGATTGGTATCTGTGGAGGCGGCCCAGGCCGTTGAAGGCGGCTGCCTTGTAGCACTCGGCGAGGGTGGGGTANNACCAGTTCGGCGGCGTCCTCGCCGATGATGTGCACGCCGAGAACCTTGCGCGTGTCGCGATGGAAGACAAGCTTGAGGCGACCGGTGGTGTCGCCGCGGATCTGGCCTCGCGCGGTCTCGCGATAGTAGGCCATGCCGACTTCATAGGGCACGTCCTCGTCGGTGAGCTGTTCTTCGGTCTTGCCGATGAAGCTAATCTCGGGGATGGTGTAGATTCCGTAGGGATAGAAGCTGGGGTTGGAACTGGTGCCGCGGTCGTTGAAGGCGCGGGCGGCGGCGATGCGTCCTTGCTCCATGGAGACTGATGCAAGTGAAGGAAAGCCGACCACGTCGCCGACGGCGAAGATGTGCGGCACCTTGGTCTGGAAGTTCTCGTCGACGGGGATGCGTCCGCGATTGTCGGCTTCAAGGCCGGCGGCGGCGAGGTTGAGTTCGTCGACGGCGCCCTGGCGGCCGATGGCGTAGAGCAGGGCGTCGCCGGAGACTTTTTTCTTGCTCTGCAGGTTGGCCACCACGGTGCCGTCGGGCAGCTCCTCCACGCTCTCCACCTCTTCGCCCAGCCGCATGGTTACGCGGGCATCGCGCAGGTGATAACTGAGGGCCTCGATGATCTCGCGGTCTGCAAATTCGAGCAGGCGGTCGCGCTTTTCGATGAGCGTGACGCGGACGCCGAGGACGGCGAACATGCAGGTGTATTCGACGCCGATGACGCCTCCGCCGACCACCAGGAGCGAGCGGGGCAGCTCCGGCAAGGCAAGAATCTGGTCGCTGTTGACGATGGTGCGGCCATTGATGGGGACCCTGGGCGAGTCGGCGGGCTTGGTGCCGACGGCCAGGATCATGCGGTCGGCTTCGAGGGTGAATTCGCCCTGCGGGCCCTCGATGCGCACCTGATGCGGATCGATGAAGCGGGCCATGCCATGAACGATATCGATGCTGTTACGGGATAGCTGCGCCTCGGTGACGTCCACCTCGGTCTTGACGACTGCCTGGACGCGGAACGCCAGGTCGGCCATGGTGATTTTTTCCTTGACCTTGTAGTTCATGCCATAGAGGGACTTGAAATTGTAGCCCGACAAGTGCATGACGGCTTCGCGCATGGTTTTTGAAGGGATGGTGCCGGTGTTGATGCACACGCCGCCGACGACGGAACGAGCCTCGACCACGGCGACGCGCTTCTTCATTTTGGAGGCGGCGACAGCGGCCCGTTGCCCGGACGGTCCGGAGCCGATCACGACGAGGTCATACTTGGCGGCGCTCATGCAAGTGTCTCTCCAGGTATTTGACGGGGGACCTGCGGCCTTTGGTTCCGACGGGAAAACAGCGAGACTCCCCACACGGAGGCTACCATAGCGGCGAGCCGGTTGCAGCCCGCAAAGGCGCATGATCTGCGCGTGGGGACAAGCGGGAGCGCCATAGGAACGGGGAACAGGTGAAACGCTCGCGGCGTGCCGGGGAAGGAAGGATTGCCTGCCATTCAGGAGTAGACTCTTTCGCATGTGCCGGAAGGTGGCGAGGGACCTCAGGGTATGTCAATGAGAGACGCGGGGAAGATTTTGGTCAGTAGAAGAAAGCTGATTCGGAATGGATTGCTGATCGCGGCCGGTTGCGTGGGGAAGCCGCGCGCATTTGGCTTGCGATCGAGGCCCCAAGATCTTGTCGGGGCGCAGAGTGCAGCGGATTCCTGGACCATTGGCAATGACCGTATCGAAAGGAAAGTGACGTTCCATCCCAAAACGGGACTCTTCACGGAGCACATGTCCGACCTGTCGACGCACACAGACTTGATTGTTCCGGGAAAGATCCCGGTGAACATGGCCCGGGAGTTTGCATTCCAATGCAACGGCCAGAGATGCGCGGGAGCCGGTTCGGATTTTGAGTTGTTGAGCGCAGGCGAAAGCGCACTTGCGAATGGGAAGACGTTGACCATCCGCTTGCGCCACAAGTCTCTGGCTCTTGAAGTGTCCGCAGTTTACAGCGTATATGACGGTCATCCGGCGATTCGCAAACATCTGGTTTTGCGGAATACCGGCACCGTCGCTCTCCACTTGTCTCATCTGAATATCGAGGCGATTGGAGTTTCGCTTGGTGCGGAGAATGAGACGACTCTGCTGACGCAGTACGGCACGATTCCGCGTGAGATTTTTTATACAGGCCGCTCGGAAGATGCGGGGCTGTTGCTTGACAATGGCTTGTCGGGCGCGGGCATCGCCATCCTGAGCGAGGTGCCCGGATACATGAAGCGCACCGAGATTGCGGGTTGGGACAATCCGGCGTGTGTGGGCATTGGCGTGCTTTACGATACCGATCTGATGCCGTTCGAACGGACGGTGGGCGGTGGCGAGGCATTCGTCACGGCCAGCACATCGCTGGTTAGTTTTCGCAACCGCGATGGATTTCACGATCCGCATTGGCTGCTGCCGTCCTACACCGCGGAGGTGCTGATGCGGCGGGTGAACGCGCAAGGGCCGCCGTGGATTTACAACACCTGGGAACCTTTTCAGCGGGGAATCAATCGGGATACGGCGCTCGAACTGATCGATGCCGCGGGCACGATGGGGATGGATATTTTTACCATCGACGATGGCTGGCAACAGGACTACGGAGACAACGGGGTGAACCTGACCTCGTTTCCAGGCGGATTGAAACCAATTCAGGATGCTTTGGAGGCAAAGGGCATGCGGCTGGGACTTTGGATTCCGGTTGCGGCTATTGCGACGTCCACTCCGGACTATCGGAATCATCCAGAATGGGCCGCAACGGATCAGCAAGGGGAGGTGAAGACGACTTCCGCAATGGCCGGCGACATGGTGGTGATGTGCATGGCGTCGGCATATCGAGACGCGGCCGCAGACCGCATCATTGACGCCATCCAACGCTTCAGTTTGGCGTATGTAAAGCTCGATCTGACTACCGTTTTCAACGCCTATGGCGAAGCGCCGGGCTGCTGGGCCAAAGGGCATTACCACGGCAACTGGGCCGAGTCGCTGAACTTGATCTACGAAGGCATCTCCCACATGACGGGGAGAATCTATGACAAACATCCGGACGTGCTTCTCGATCTCACCTTTGAAGTGTGGGGACAGAAGCACGTGATTGACGCCGGGCTGCTTGCGGCCGGGGACCTTGACTGGCTGAGCAACGTGGACGATTCAAGGCCGGATTCGGCGGGTCCGTTGCAGGCGCGCCAACTGCTTTATCAGCGATCGGCCTCCATGCCTGTGGAGAGCATGCTGATCGGCAATCTCCACGCGGACGTGCCATCGATTCAGGAAAGTTTTGCCACCGCGATCGGCTCAGCGCCGCTGCTGCTGGGGGATTTGCGCAAACTGAGCGCAGCCGATCGCCAGTGGTACCGGGAAAAAATAAGCTGGTTCAAAAATCTGAGGAGAGGCGCGAAGATCAGCGAAAGCTTCTTCCCGCTGGGCAGCTGGCTGCAACCTTCGCCGGCTGCATGGGATGGCTTCGCGCGCCTGGCGCGCAACGGCCGAGGCGTGATTGCGGTTTTCCGCAACAAGTCGCAGGAAGACTTTGCCACCGTGCGGCTGCCCTTGATGCCCGCGGGAAAGTACAAGCTGCACTCTGTTTTTACCGGCAAGGATCTTGGCATCTTCGGAAATTCGGATTGGATACACGGCGTCCGGGTGGGGCTTTCGGATGCGGAACCCGTGGACGTTCTCGAAGTCGAGCCAGCGAATGGATGAAAGCGCACCGAGTAAACGGCCGAGAATGACGGATGCGGAATGCTTTCGCACGTTTTTTTAACATGGGCCGACTGGCTCGCGTCAGGACGGCGGCCGTGCTTGCCGGAATCGCAGTAAATCGATATTCTTGGGCCGCTTCCTTTTCTTCCACGGGAGCGTTCCGGAAAACGAGGATTCTGATGATTGCATTGCGGCTGGGCTTTTATCGCAGGGTCGTGACGGTGGTGTTCGTGCTTGTTGTGTGTGCGGCGTTGTGCCGCGTGGTTGCGCAGAGTGCGCCTGCTCCGGCACCGGCAACTCCACAACTGGCGATCCAGGCGGCCTCAGAGAAAGAGCACCAGCGCGAGATGGAGATGCTGGGCATCAAGGAACTGCGGCGCGGGGCCGACGGAGATGCCAAATCGCCGAACGCGGCGAACTATGACGAGTCGAAGGCCGATGTGTATCCGAAGGTGCCCGATCCGCTGGTGCTGAACGACGGCAAACGCGTGATGTCGGCGAAAGTCTGGTGGACAAAGCGGCGTCCGGAGATTGTGGAGCTGTTCGACCGGGAGATTTACGGGCGGGTTCCGGCGAATCTGCCCAAGGTGACGTGGGAAGTGGTTTCGACGACTCCGGAAAAGAACGGCGATTATGCGGTGATAACGAAGGTGCTGAAGGGGCACGTGGATAACTCGATCGATCCGCAGATTACGGTGACCATCGACCTGACGCTGACCACGCCGGCAGACGCAAAAGGGCCGGTGCCGGTGATTATGGAATTTGGATTCAGCCGCGAGTTCATGGCGATGATGGCCAAGCGCTTTCCGCAGTTTGCCGCGGGAGGTCCGGGCAATCAGGGACCGACGTGGCAGCAGCAGGTGCTGGCCAAGGGGTGGGGCTATGCGGAGCTGGTGCCGACCAGCTACCAGGCGGACAACGGAGCCGGGCTGACGGAGGGGATCATCGGCCTGATGAACAAGGGGCAGCCGCGCAAGGCGGACGACTGGGGCACGTTGAAGGCCTGGGCGTGGGGCGCGAGCCGGGCGCTGGACTACTTTGAAACGGACAAAGCCGTGGATGCGAAGCAAGTGGGGTTGGAGGGGCATTCGCGCTATGGAAAGGCGACGCTGGTGACGATGGCCTATGAGCCGCGGCTGGCGATTGCGTATGTGAGCAGCTCCGGAGAGGGCGGCGCGAAGCTTTATCGGCACATCTTTGGCGAGCAGGTGGGGAATGTGGCGGGCACGCAGGAGTTCCATTGGATGGCGGCGAACTTTATGAAATATGCGGGGCCGCTGACGGTAGGCGATCTGCCGGTGGACAACAATGAGCTGGTTGCACTGTGCGCGCCGCGGCCGGTGTTTATCTCCGGCGGGGCCACGCAGGGGGACGGGTGGGTGGATGCGAAGGGAATGTTCCTGTCGGCAGCGGGGGCGGGGCCGGTGTACCGGCTGCTGGGCAAGAAGGATATGGGAACGACGGAGTTTCCGCCCATCGAAACGGCGCTGGTGGACGGGGATATCGCGTTCCGTCAGCA
>PMOF01000207.1:0-9583 GCA_003162495.1 Acidobacteriaceae bacterium | reverse complement strand
CTGACTGCGGCACAGGATCGAGAACGAATGCTGGGTCTGCTCGGCCTGAAAGACTCGGACATGCGGCCGCCCCCGTCCACTGACGCAAGAGCGCCGAACGCGACGAACTACGACGATTCGATGGCCAACGTCTATCCGAACCTTCCTGACCCCCTGTTGCTGAAGAACGGCCAGCGCGTCACGACGTCGAGCCAGTGGTGGAATGAGCGACGGCCCGAGATCGTCGCGGATTATGAGCGCGAGATTCTGGGCAAGGCGCCTGCGAACTCGCCGAAGGTGACCTGGGAAGTGGTGAGCAGCACGCCGGAAGTGTACGACGGGGTGGCAGTGATCACCAAGAGGCTGAATGGCCATGTGGACATTTCATCGTATCCGCAAATCGCGGTCAGTATCGACATGACGCTGACGACCCCGGCCAAAGCTGCAAGCCCGGTTCCGGTGATTATGGAATTGGCCTTCAGCAAGGATTTTGAGAGGGTTCTCGCGAGGCCGGTCCAGGACGCGATTCAGGGAAATCCCGGCGATTACGGGGTCTCGTGGAAGCCCGTGCTCGACAAGGGATGGGGCTTCGCCGTGCTCGCTCCCACCAGCTACCAAGCCGACGACGGGGCCGGGCTGACCGAGGGCATTATCGGATTGATGAACAAGGGCCAGCCGCGCAAGCTGGACGATTGGGGCACTCTGCGCGCATGGGCGTGGGGCGCGAGCCGCGCTATGGATTATCTGGAGACGGACAAGGCAGTCGACGCGAAACAGGTCGGCCTCGAAGGGCACTCCAGGTTTGGCAAAGCCGCTCTCGTGGCGATGGCATACGATTCCCGCTTCGTGATTGTCTACAGCAGCTCTTCGGGCGAGGGTGGCGCCAAGCTCTACCGGCACATCTTCGGCGAGCAGATGTCGAACCTTGCCGGGCCTTCGCTCTATCACTGGTTCGATGGCAACTTCCTGCGCTATGGAGGACCGCTCACACCGGCAGACCTGCCGGTCGACAATCACGAGTTGATTGCTTTGTGCGCGCCAAGGCCAGTGTTTATTGGGGGCGGCGCGAGCACCGGCGACGGATACGCGAACCCGAGCGGAGACGCGTGGGCCGATGCGAAGGGAATGTTTCTGGCCGAGGTGGGCGCGGGGCCGGTGTACCGGCTGCTAGGCAAGACGGGCCTCGAAACAGCCGAGTTTCCGCCGCTCGGCGCGGCGCTGACTCAGGGCGACCTGGGATTTCGCCAGCACCAGTTTGGACATACGCCGGCGCCGAATTGGCCGACATTTTTGACGTTTGCAGGAAGGTATTTGCATGGGCCGGAGGCGGGGGCTGGTACGATCGCGACCGTATACCGATAGGCCGCCCGCGCAGAGTCCTGATTGAGATGGTATTGTTTCGTTCGTCCTGCTAACCTCAAGTCATGCAGGTTGCCGTCGAAATCCCAGACCAATTTGTCCGCTATCTGGTGCCGGAAGGCAGAGACGCGGCTCGTTCGCTGCTGGAAGAGTCGGTTGCCGGTGCGTATCGAAACGGCCGGCTCACGATAGAGCAGGTGCGCCAGGTGTTGGGATTTGGAACCCGTATGCAGGTGGACGTGTTCCTTCAGCAACGTGAAATCTACGACTACACGGTCGAAGATCTCGATAAGGACATGGCTACACTAGACCGGCTCTTTCAAAAGGATGCCGGGTAAGGGCAAGGATGATTGTTGTTGCCGATACAAGCCCGCTGAACTATCTTATTCGTCTAGATCATCCCGATCTTCTTCACACGATCTATGGCCGCGTTCTGGTTCCGCAGGCTGTTTTGATTGAGTTGAAGCATCCGGAATCTCCCGCGGAGGTGCGCGCTTGGGCATCTGCACCACCCGCGTGGCTTGAAACGGTGCAGGTTCGGCAAGTGGACGCAACCCTTGCGGTGGATCTGGGAGCTGGAGAACGCGAGGCAATCAGCCTTGCCATTGAGGTCCAAGCTGACGTTCTCTTGATTGATGAGCGACTTGGCCTTCGAGAGGCGGAGGCCCGGCACATCGAAGTAGCGGGTACGCTGGCGGTTCTGTTGCAGGCATCCTTGCTCGGATACCTCAATTTTCCAGAAGTCGTGAAACAGCTTCGTCGAATTGGATTTCGGGTTTCTGAAACCATGGAAGCGTCCATGCTGGCCCGACACGAACAAGCAAAGAAGGCGAAGCCGTGAGGGAGGGGCGCGTGTGATCCGAGACTTGTGAACCCAAGTGTTGTCGACCCTTCTGCGCATTGACGGAGCGGAGCTTGCGCCGTAGGCTCATAGGATGGAGTTCAAGGTAAACGAGCTGGAGCGGGAGCCGATCGAATTTGCGCTGGAGCTGGCTCCGGGTGCGGTGGATCTGGGAGAGGAAGCGGAGCAGGTTGGGAAACTGGCCACGTCTGGCCTGGCGGAGGTGCTGCATGAGCATCGCGGGCCAAAGGATATTGTTGCCGACATCCGGCTGAAGGGGCAGTTTGCCGGGAAATTTCAGGTTCCGTGCGCGCGCTGCGTGGAAGCTGTGGAGATTCCGCTGGCAGCCGATTTTGATCTGATCTTCCGGCCCACGGAGGCGGATGCTGAGCCGCTGGAGCGGTCAATCACTGCGCCGGAAACGGAAATCGGTTATTATCAAGGAGACAGTTTGTTGCTTGAAGATGTGCTGCGGGAGCAGGTGCTTTTGGCCCTTCCGGCCAGGACTCTGTGCAAGCCCGACTGCAAGGGACTTTGCCCGCGCTGCGGCGAGAACCGCAACCTCCATCCGTGCCACTGCGACGAGGGTCCGAGCGACCCCCGCTGGGAAGCGCTGGCTGGGCTCCGCGGCCGGATCAAGTCCTGAAAAATCAGTCACTCCCAGGAGATTTGGGGGTGTTCCGCCTGGGCCCCGATGGCTGTCAAGGCGCGGTGAGGCCAAAAGCCCCACGCGCATCTTACGCCGGAGCGGTCGACGGGCGGGGAGACGAAAGGAAATCTGGTCATGCCTAATCCGAAAAGGCGCCACTCAACGCGCCGCACCGCACTTCGCCGCTCTCACGACTTTCTGACCGCCGTGGGCTTGTCCGAGTGCCCCAACTGCCACGAGAAGAAGCTGCCCCATCGCGCCTGCGCCAAGTGCGGAGCATACAAGGGCCGCGCCGTGCTGGACGTAAAAGAAGCAGCCAAGTAGCCAGCAGACTGAGCACCCATGCTCATAGACATCGCGCTTGACGCCGTAGGTTCCGACAAAGCTCCAGAGCCAGAGGTCCGGGGGGCGATCCTCGCCTGCAGGACATTGCCTGTGCGGGTCCACCTGATTGGGCCGGAGGCGGAGTTGCGCGACCTGCTGGACGAGCATCTGGAAAACGAAGAGCTGCCGATCCTGATCCACCACGCCTCAGAGCGGATCGGTATGGATGAAAAGGCTGCGCAGGCGGTACGGTCGAAAAAAGACAGCTCCATGCGCGTGGGGCTGAAGCTGGTGCGCGACGGCAAGGCAGCGGGATTTGTGACGGCGGGCAACACAGGCGCCGCGATGGCGACGGCGAAGATGGTGCTGGGCGCGATGCCGGGCGTGGACCGGCCCGCGCTGGCGACGCCGATGCCCACGTCAAAAGGGAATCCGTGCGTGCTGCTGGACGTTGGCGCCAACGTGGACTGCAAGGCGCACAACCTGGAGCAGTTTGCGGTGATGGGCGAGATGTATGCGCGCAGCGTGCTTAAGATTCACAAGCCGCGCGTGGGGCTGCTCTCGATCGGCGAGGAAGAGACCAAGGGGAACGATCTGACGCACGAGGCGTTTCCGCTATTGAAGGCGCTGCCGATTCATTTCATCGGGAACGTGGAGGGACGCGACATTTTCAACGGCCATGCGGACGTGATTGTCTGCGACGGCTTCGTGGGCAATGTGGCGCTCAAGACCAGCGAGGGCATCGGGCGGTTTGTGCGCGATGCGCTGCGGGAGTCGTTGAACCGAACGGTGACGGCGCAGGTGGGAGCGCTGCTGTCGCGGAAAGCGTTTAACGAATTCCGGCGGCGGCTGGATTACACCGAATACGGCGGCGCGCAACTGCTGGGCGTGCGCGGGGTGTGCATCATCGGCCACGGATCCTCGAACGACATTGCCATCTTTAACAGCATTCGCGTGGCCCACGAGTTTGCCAAGTCGGGCACCAACGAACGCATCGAACAGGAATTTGCCGGGCACGCGAAGCATGCGAGAGCTGCAAAACCGGCCCGAGCGGATCATCCCGCCGATTCGGGAGCGAATCCCGATGCGACCGTCCAGTAGCGACGGCCGCCGATCGAAGCAAGCCTATTTTATTTGACCCGACGGTGCTGGAACTGCTGGCCTGCCCGGCCTGCATGGGCGGACTTGTTTTTGAAGAAGTCAGGCAGGGTTGCGGGAATTGTGGCCGCGCTTATCCGATTGTGAACGGGATTCCGGTGCTGATTGCGGAGCAGGCGGAAGAGCCGAGCCAAATCGTGTCGAGTGCGGATTCTTCCACACCAGTGACGGCGCGGCGCACAGAGTAAGCCTTGGCAGCCTCCCGTGAACTCACTACGCTTTTCAGCCTCTGACCGATGAAGTGCAGTGCGGCGCCGTCGTCTGCGGCGTATCCCGCAACCAGCTTGCCCTCGTGGATGAATCGATGATAGGCCGGGCGGCGGCCGGGCTCTCCGTCGTAGTGAGGGCAGTGGCTACCGGGAAGGAATCCCAGGCACAAGATCGGGGCCAGCTCTCCCGGCAAGACCGAATCGCTCAGACCCTGCTGGAACCAGCAGATCGAGCCTGCGCTCAGGCCGGCCATGACCACGCCGGAGAGCCAGGCCTCGTGGAGAATCTGGTCTAATTCCCACTCGCGCCACAAGGCGAGCATCGCCCGGGTATTGCCGCCGCCGACATAGATGGCATCCTGCTCAAGAACGAAGGAGCGCAGATCGGCGCGGGTCGGTTTGAAAAGCGAGAGATGCGCCGGGACACAGGGCAAGGTGCGGAAGCAGGCATAAAAACTATCAATAAAGCCCTGGCAATCCCCGGTCGCAGTGGGCAGGAAGCAGACCTTCGGTTCCGGCACTCCCGTGGTTGAGAGAATGAATCGATCAAGCAGCAAGTTCTCAGGTTCCATCAAGAAGCCACCGCCGCCCATTGCTACGATTTGTGGAGCCCTCGTCATGGCTTCCTTATCGCCTCCAGTATGCCCTGCGAGCTAATGAAACAACAGGTCGTCTCTAAGAAGGTTTCCTCCTTTGAATGGATGCCTCGCTGGGCGCTTCGAATAGATTGGCGAGTTCAGACATGTAGAGCGTGTCGGCGGTGAAGGTGAAGGTTCCATTGTTGATCACTTCACGAGCGGCATGCACAAAAGCGGTGAGCGCGGCGCGGCTGAATCCGGAGCCGATGCTGATGCGGCGAACTCCGAGAGCGCCAAGCTGCTGGATGGAAAGCAGAGGCGCGCCTCGGATTCCCATCAGGACGTTGACGGGTTTGTTGACTGAGGCGCAGAGGGTGCGGATGTCGTCGATGGCGGTGATTCCGGGAGCAAACAGAACATCGGCGCCGGCGGCTTCAAAGGCCTGCAGGCGGCGGATGGTGTCATCGAGGTCGGGACGCTCGTGAAGATAGTTTTCCGCGCGGGCAACCAGCATGAAGGGAAACGGCAGAGCGCGGGCAGCGGCCGCGGCAGCGGCGATTCGCTCCACAGCGTGGTTGAAGTCGTAGATCGGATGGCCGGGGTCTGCGGTCGCGTCTTCAATGGAACCGCCGACGAGTCCGGCGGTTTCCGCGGCCAGGCGAATGGTTTCCGCGGCCTCTTTGGGAGTGTGGCCATAACCGTTTTCAAGATCGGCAGCGACGGGGAGAGGCGTTGCGTCCACGATGGACCGGGCGTTGGCCAGGGTCTCAGCGCGGCTGATGCTTGCCGTGCCATCGCGGCGACCCAGGGTAAATGCAAGGCCGGCGCTGGAGGTGGAAAGAGCGGGGAATCCGAGGCCGGTAAGAATGCGCGCAGTGCCCGCATCCCAGGGGTTGGCCACGACAAACGCTTCAGCACGCTGGTGGAGCGCCTGGAACTGCGCGGCTTTTTCGGCTTGCGTCGGCATGGGGGTCTCCTCTGTGGCTGGCCATTTCAGGAATCTTCTATCGACGATGATAAAACGGGAGCACGATCAGGAGCGCCAAACCGATGGCGGCGACCAGCGAAAGGGCGATGAGGCTATAAATCAGCACAAGGTTGGGACCCTTCGTCTCAGGGTCTCTGGTGTCGGGGTCACTCATATTTGAGCGCCTCGACGGGGTCCAACTGAGCGGCGCGGGTGGCGGGCACGGTGCCGAAGATAACCCCTACCAGCGTGGCCGATGTGAGGGCGATGACCACGGACCATGTTGAGATGGGCAGGTCATAGTCCGTGAAGAAGCGGATGGAGAGCGGCAAAGCGAGGCCGACAATGGACCCGGCTACGCCGCCGATCAGAGAGATGATGACCGCTTCGGCGAGAAACTGGAGCTTGATTTCGCGATAGGTTGCGCCCAAGGCTTTGCGGATGCCGATCTCGCGGACGCGGGCGCGGACGTTGGCCAGCATGATGTTCATGATGCCGACGCCGCCGACGGCCAGGGTGACAGCGGCAACGAGCACCAGGACCGCGGTGAGCGCGTTGGCAATCTCGCCGGCAATCCGCAGCATCTCCTTGAGGGTTTGGGTTCTATAGACCGAGTCGGGACGATGGCGTGCCTGGACGATGCGCAGGATCTCCTTTGCGGCATCGGTGACCTCGTCCATGGAGCGCATGGAAAAGTAAATCTGCTTCACGTCTTCCGAACCGGCGAAATAGCGAGCCACCGAGTATGGGATGAGGATGGTCTGGTCCTGAATTTCGGAGTTGCCCATGTCATCGAAGCTCTCCCTGAAAACTCCAATGATCGTGAAGGGCATGCCGGTGATCTCAAAGGTCTGGCCGACGGCCGCGTCGGCGCTGCCGAAGCGCTCGCGCGCGAAGGGTTCGGTGACGACGGCGCACTTGATGTGCGCGGTATCATCCTCGTCGTCAAAAAAACGGCCCACGGGAACGAGCAGGTTGCGGATGTTCTGGTATTGCGGACTGACGCCGAGCACCAGCGTGTCTTTGACCACGCCCTCGCCAAAACTGATGCGCTCGTGCATTTCAAGCACGGGCGAGGCATAGCGGACGCCCGGCAACTGCGCCTGCACCGCCTTTTCGTCGTCGATGGTGAGGGAGTCGTTATAGAGCACCCGCTCAGCCGCGGTTGCGCCGCCGCCGGCGTATTCCAGCTCGACGGAGTTGGTCTCGATCTTTTCGAGCTCCTGCTGTACATAATTCTTACCGGTCATTCCAATGGTGACGACGAGGATGACCGAGGCGGTTCCGATGACCATGCCGAGGGCGGTGAGCGCAAAGCGCATCTTGGCGGCGCGGAAGCTGTCCATGGCGAGGCGAAGGATCTCGCTGAGCAACATGGTGCGGCGGGCGCTCAGCAGCGTCTGCTGGAAACTTTTCTCGCGGGCACGGTCAGTGAGAAGGGTCGGATTCATGGTTTCCTGATAGCGAGATGCGCCAGGGATGCTGAGGGTTCGTCAATCACAGGCGCGGCCCGCATTTCCCTGCTGATTTACCGCATTCTGCCCGATCGTGACCCTCTTCAGATAGCTTACGCGCACATGTGCGGCGCCCTGGAGCGGATGGGTGAGATTTTTGCGGGTTCGAACCGGAACAAGCACTTGCAAGGGGCAATCGATCGGCGGCATTGCAACCGGTGTCCGTTTGGTTCTAGACTTGGGATTGCCAGTTCAATTGTGTACTGCCGCTGAGGCCGTCTCCATTGGACGTTTATTTGACGGTCCAAAAGAGGATGCGGTTCCTCTCTTCATCTGGAACCCTCGCCAGGGCACGGTTGGTCGGCTCGCAAACCCTTGTGACCATCGGTTGCAAGAGGCGGCGAAGTGCGGAAGTGGTGAAATGGCAAACACACTAGCCTTAGGAGCTAGCGCCCAAAAGGCTTGCGGGTTCAAGTCCCGCCTTCCGCACCAGAAACAAGACAAAAGATAGTTTAAGGCCAGCCATCATAGCGGTTGGCCTTTTCTTTTGAAGCATAACCGAAAACGTGACTGTAAATGAGAATGCTCCATCTTTTGACTGCGGACACTCGGCAGTGTTGACCAAGTAACAACTTCCGGGTTGCCGACTATCCTGCCTGCCGGAACCACAGTCTTGGGTGAAAGTTTCCGATAGCAGACCTGCGAAAGATGGCGGGTTCCGATGCTCGCCGGACGGTAGGCTCATTCGATTCGAAAAGTAAGGCCGGCGGTGTCAGCTTCCTGCGGAGCTCAGCTATTTACCCTTTGGGGGTTTGAGAGCCGTCAAATATACCATCCGATCTGTTTCAGATAACTCAGAACTCTCCACCATCGGCCGGACCACAGTCTCGAATAGTTTGCGCTCTTCAGCCGTGAATCTCTCATGCAAGATTGTCCGCAGCGGGGGTGCAAGGGGGTGCGGTGAAGAATCGAGAAATGTCTCCCAAGACTTGCGATACGAATTGGTCACACTTATGTGTAGCTCCAGATGCAGTTCCCGAAAGCCGACTGTTTGAGCCCATTGGAGTAGATCTCGCTCAGAGTAGTTGGTGATCGGGCTACTCTGAATGCCCTCATTTGTATCCGGATACTGCGCTGACTGCCAGCGGTGCAAAAAAGGCAAAATCGATTTCTCAGGATCTTTCTCGCCGCTCTCCAGCCGTGTCCTCATCAAAGCTGCAGCCAAAGCGTTATCACGAAAAACCGGTTCGGCGATGGAGAGCCGCCCACCTGGCTTGAGTATCCGGAAGCACTCACGCAGCGCGGCGTTCTTGTCTGCGACGTAGGCCAAGGAGGAACGCGTTGTCACCGCGTCAACTGAGTCGTCGTTCAGTCCACCGATGTGTTCTGCAGAGGACACGAGAAAAGTGCACTGCTGCCTTACGCCTCGAGAAGTGGCTGACCGCTCGGCGAACTTGATAAGGGGCACCGAAATGTCCACCATGATGACCTTCAGCGATGCGCCGATCCGGTCGATGGCACGAAAACCCACGAGANNTCGGCGTCGTCGGCGTGCCGGCGATGCATTAGCCAATCGAACCAGAGGTCAGATGTTGCGGAATTTGTAGGGAGATCCATATCTCGTTCTTTCTCGACTATGTAACCATTGCTCTGTCAGAAGGAAATCAGTTTTCATGATTTGCTTTCGCGTCTTAGCTATTTGCCATTGGAGCGTCGGGGTTTTTTCGGCAGCATTTGCTTCCTAGAACAATTGCGAGAGAACAATCGCATTTGTCTGATTATATTCATCATCAGTGAAGTCAAATTTGAGTGCCACCCCCAAATGCTGCCTCCGCTCGCTTCCGTGTCGCGGATGTCAGCACGTTGAGATTCCGGACGCATGGCCGGCATTCCGTCCCTGACCCGGTTTTCGGCCTTTCCAAGGTTCCTGGCAGGCACGGGTCAGGGTCGGGGAAGAGTTGGCGACAAACCTCCCGGAGCCTTGAAGTGAACAGCGACAGACTTCTTCCCTGATTTAATTCGTTGGTCACATTAAGTGACAAGTGAGGCGCACAGGACTGGGCAA
>PMOF01000227.1:9794-11673 GCA_003162495.1 Acidobacteriaceae bacterium | reverse complement strand
CCGTACGGTTACTATGACTACGCTCCCTATAGCTGCGTTCCCGACGGCTATTACGGCCCGGAATGGTTTGCCGGCGGCGTCTTTGTCGGCGCGGGTCCGTGGTTTCATGGCTCGGACGACTTCAAGGGCAAAGTCGATAACTCGTATGACCCGCATCATGGCTATAGCGGCGCATCGCCGAAGGCCGGCGAGAAGGCTTCGGAACAACGCAAAGACCCCGCGACGTTCAAAGGCAATGAATCGCGCGATGGGCGCGGACACGGGGATGGAGATAAGAAGTAAGCACGACCCACGTAGGCGAACGACTGAATTGCAGAGGTCCAAAGAGCGCGGCTAACGCCGCGCTCTTTACGTTTGGGCGCTATTCTTCAGGCGAGGAATTTTTTGAGGGGCTCCCAGTAATGGTTGTGCCAGCCCCAGTCGAGATGGTCGTATTCGCCGGCGGGGAAGCCGGTGTGGTCGAAGATGAGCGTGGTTTCGGCGGCGCGTGGAGTGAATTCAAAATGGACGATGGAGTAGACCCCGGGGTCCCAGTGGGTGGGGCGCCAGGCCTGGACAATGCGCTGGTTGGGGACCAGCTCGACCGTGCGGCCCACGATGAGGCCGCCAAACTGAGAGAAAGATCCGCCGGGAGTGGGGTCGATGGTGGCGGCCAGTCCGGAAAAGGCGGCGAACTGCTTTTGATCGAGGATGGCTTCATAGAGGCGCTGGGGGCTGGGTTTGAACTGGATCTCGTAATGAATGGAAGTGCGGGCCTGGTTGGCAGAGGTGGAGGGCTTTTGTTCCATGGACGGTTGCTGAGCTTGCAATCGAGTGAGAGAGGCGGCGGCGAGTGCGCTCAGGGTTGTGGCGATGCCGAAGATTGCGTGGCGGCGGGTGGGTTCGTGAGCGGATGAATTGGCAGTGAGCATGGGGGACCTCCGAATGTTCAGCAAACGCGCTTCGAGTGATGGAAACACGCGAGCGAGTTATGTTCAAGATCATATTTTGATCGACAAGAAGTCACCGCGCGAGGGATACTTCCGGCAGAAATGGAGTATGTATGGTTTATGCGGCGGGTCATCGCGATGAGGTGAAGGGAAAGATTGTGCAGAGCGCGCGCAGGCTCTTTAACCGGCACGGATTTGACAACGTTTCTGTGGACCAGATCATGGCGGGCGCGGGGCTGACGCGGGGTGGATTTTACAGCTATTTCGAGAGCAAGAGCGACCTGTACGCGGAGGTATTGGGTTGCTTCTTTACCGACCCGGAGTGGAAGAGCTGCTGGGAGGGCGTAGAAGTGGACCTGGCATCGACAGACGTGGGTCCGCAGGTGGTGCGCGCTTATCTATCGCGGCAGCACTTTGAGGACGTGGAGAATTCGTGTCCGATGGTGGCGCTGCCGAGCGATGTATCGCGGAGCGGAGAGCGGGCCAAGTGCGCGTTTGAGGCGGTATTCAAAGCGATGGTGAGCGTGCTGGAGCGCAGCCTGGTGACGGATGGGCGGACGAGCGATGGGCTGGCTGGGAACGGCCGGGGTCGCCATGCCGTTGCACAGGCCACCGCGGCTTTGTGCGTGGGGGGCATGGTGGTGGCCCGAGCGATGGAGAACCGGGCTATTGCTGATGAGTTGCGCACGGCATGCATGGATGTGGCCTTTGAGCTCGGTGGCTGGACGCGGCAGGAGAGCGCGAAAAATCGAAGAGCCGTGAGCACTGGCGCCGTATAAGTATCGTGCGCCTGGACTGATGGTTCTTCAGGTGTATTCCCAGCGGCGGGCGATTCTGCGGGCGACGAGGAAGAGCACGATGGCGGCCGCCAGCAGAACGCCGACCTGCGGCCCCAGGGCGGAAACGGGAAGGTCGCGCCAGAAGACTTTGGTAAATCCGTCAATGGCCCA
>PMOF01000227.1:0-9728 GCA_003162495.1 Acidobacteriaceae bacterium | reverse complement strand
CAGGCCAAAGGCGGCGACGGCGACGGCCGTGGAGAGACCCATGACGACGAAGCCGGGGATGTGGGAGAAGAAGTCGAGATGGAAGACGGACCAGGCCCAGAGAAACATGACGGTGAGTTGAGTGAAGGCGAGCAGGGTGTTGAAGACGAGCTTGCCGGCCAGAAGCGAGGTCATGGTGATGCGGGAGCTGAGAACGCGGTCGATGGTGCCGCTTTCCGCTTCATCGAGCAGCGCGCCGGCTGAGCCGCTGGCGGTAAAGAGCAGGAACATGACTCCGATAGCCGCTGCGTAAAAGGAGACCATGGGGTCGCGCTTGTTTTGTCCCACCACGGGACGTAAATGAACGGCGATGAGTCCGCCGGAGTCCGCCGAGGAGTCTGCGTTTGACGGGCTGGCGGGATTGGCTCCGGCTTGCTGGGCTTCGAGCTGGCGGAGACGCGCCATATTCGAGTCCATCAGGGCGCGCTGCGCGGGGGTAAATCCGCCGATGTATTTTTCGGTGTATTTCATGCCCTGCTCGGCCATGGTCAGGGGCATTGCGGTCATGGCGGCTTTCTGGAGCAGTCCGGCCACCATCTGCGGGGCGATGGTGTCGCTCTGGTCATTGAGAAGTTGGAGGGTGGGGCCGGATTGGCCGCCAGCGGAATTGAAGGCGATCGGGTTGGCGCCCCAGCCGCGAGGAATAATCAAGGCGACGGGAGCATCGCCGGCTTTGACAGCGTCTTCGGCAGTGGCAGCGGTGTAGTCGGGGGGTTGCGCCTGTTTTGGTTTGGATGAGGGGTGAGTTGTGATGGTCAGGGCTCCTTCGCGTTCGAGGGCCTGTGTGAGCTGGTGAGAGGCGTGGCTCTGATCCTCGTCGACGAGGATGACGGAGATTTTGGACTGGGAATCGTGGCGGCCACCGAAGATGACAGCAAAGATGGAAAAGAACGCGATGGGCAGGATGAAGCTTAGGGCAAGGGAGGGCCGATCGCGGCGCAAGGCGACCAGGGCAGTTCGGACAATGGGGAAGATCAGCATGTCAGTCGCGTAGCTCCCTTCCGGTGAGGTTTAGAAAAACGGACTCCAGATTTGGCCGGCGCAGCGAGAGGTCGACGAGTTGTAGACCGGCGGCGGAGGCGGAGTCGAGCAGCACGGCAATTTCAGCGGGGTGTTCGATGGTGAATTCGGCGGTTGCATCGACCAGGCGGCCGGAGTGTTGGGCGACCCAGGCGGTGAGCGCGGCGGGCGCGCCGTCAAAGCGGGCGAGGACCTGGCTGCGAGATGCAAAGGAGGCGTGGACAAGGGCTTCTTTGGTATCGAGCGCGATGATGCGGCCGTGGTCTACGATGGCAATGCGGTCGCAGAGTCGCTCGGCTTCTTCCATGTAATGGGTGGTGTAAATGATGGTGGTCCCGCCGGCGCGAAGGGCCTCAATCATCTCAAAAATGCGGTTTCGGGACTGGGGGTCAACGCCGACGGTGGGCTCGTCCATGAGCACCAGGCGAGGCTGATGGATGAGGCCGGCCGCCATGTTGAGACGGCGCCTCATGCCTCCGGAGAGATTGCGCGCGAGTTCGCCGGCGCGGTCTTCGAGTGCGGCCCAGTGAAGGCACCAGGCGACAGCCTTTTCGAGAGGCTTGCCTGAGAGGCCGTAGTAGCGGCCGAAAGAACGAAGATTCTCAGTGGCGGAGAGGCGGGGATAGATGGCCAGCTCCTGCGGCACCCAGCCGAGTGCCGCACGGGCGGCGGACGAACCTGCGGGCGCGCCGAAGACGGCGACCTGGCCGGAGTCGGGGATGACGCGGCCGGCGATGGCGCGGATGAGGGTGCTCTTGCCGGCTCCGTTGGGGCCAAGCAAGCCGAGACATTCGCCGACGCGCTGCTCAAGTGAGATGCTACCCACCGCGGTGACCTGGCCAAAGCGCTTGACCAGCGCGGTGACCTGCAGCGGCGAGGACTGAGGTGAACCAGTCGCGAATTGGGTGGAGGCAGGCGAGGTAGACATGCACGAAATCCCGGGAGGAGGTTTCGATGCCATGTTACAGGACGGGGATTGAAATCAGGGCCGAGCGAGAAATTATTGAAGGGGTTTCGATCGTCGCGGCGGCCAGCGGCCGCGATTGGATCGGTCTAACCTGCCAGGGGAGAAACACGTATGGAGGCCGGGGCCGCGCTGGTGGAGGTGGAGGGTTCTCGTTCGCGGGAGCGCTGCCTGGCTTGAACGACTGCCGCCGGGACCGCGGTGTAGGCGGCGACAATGGCCGCGATGAGCTGGCGGCGAGCGGGGGTGGGCGCGGTGGCATTTGGAATGATGTTCATCGGGGCCTCCATACAGTTGAGTTATGCGGCTGTTCTGACTTTGCCGACCGCCTGCTCCTGCACGAGTTCTTCGAAGATGGCGCGGTATTGGATCATTGCAGTGCGTAGCTCTTCAGTGCTTGCGTCAGACTTGCCTGAACGGAAAGCAATGTCGTGCCCGACGCGATAGTTTTCCATGAGGCGAGGGTAGGTAACGGAGACATCGGCGGCGCGTTGTTCAAAGCCGTTCTTTGGATAGCCGCGGGCTTCAAGCACCGCATTGATCAGGTCGTCCGCTTCAGTGACGGCGGATTTGGGATGGTCGACGAAGCGGGACTGGACGGTCTGCCACTCGGCAGCGAAGCGTTCGCGCTCGGTGGGACTCAGTTCGCAGATTTTCATTTTCTCAACACGGTTTTCGCGATCAGCAAGTTTGGCTTCAGCCTTTTTCGGGGTTCCGTGCTGCAGAACGGCGCGGTCGTATTCCGAGCCAAAGCGATTCTTGAAGCCCAGAGTCCTGGTTTTGCGATGTCTAAGGTAAAAGCCGACGGCGATAGCAACGACCAGGACGAGTACTACTGCGGCGGCGGCGATCTGAATGGGCGTGAGCTGAAATGGCATCGTGATCTCCTGTACGGAAAGCCCGCGGCGGACAGGGATGAGGCCTGGTCGACAGCGACGGTACTTCTAAGGAGTATGCGGGAGGCGAGGAATAGAAGTCTGGACAGTATTGATCGAGATGTCAATTTAGTTTTGACGAGGATGGATCTGATTTCCAAACCTGCCGCTGTGTCCTGGCGGCAGGGATCGCAGGCAATCAAAGTCTAGGGGCGAGAAGTGGACTAGAAGCGAGAAGGGCGTTCCGCGGGCGAGTCTTCGGGCTCTTCAAAGCCAACATCGGGGAGCAGCGATGGGTCGTACTCCGCGCAGAAATAGTTGCTAAACGGCTGGGCTTTGGATTTCTTCTTCTCTTTCTCAAGGAACGCGGCGACGGCAATGACGATGCCGAGGATCAAAACAAAGCCGCCAACGAGAAACTGGTCATCCGTCGGGTGAAAGTGCATTGCGGTCTCCTATCCATTGAGATGTTCGCAACGGCGAAAGGGGTGGCCGAAGCAGGAACGGACCTGCAAGAAGCTTGAAGCGGGCCCTTCAAGCAGGACTGTTCAAAATTGCTCATTGGGGGAGATCGCGGCGCGCCGAGGAACGCCTGGAAGGCGGACGCCTAATGCTCTTTCTTTCCTGGACGGAGCATAAGGTCTTTGATGGCTTCGCGGGGATCTTTGCCTTTATTGAAGATTAGCTCCATTTGCTCGGTGATCGGCATTTCGATTTTGTGGCGGTGGGCGAGCCCGAGCGCGGCGCGGGTGGTGAGGACACCTTCGGCGACCTTGCCGCCCAGGCTCTCCAGGATTTCCGGAAGGTTGCGGCCCTGGCCGAGGGCCTGGCCTACGCCGCGATTGCGGGAGAGAGAACCGGTGCAGGTGAGCACCAGGTCGCCTACGCCGGAAAGGCCGGCGAGGGTTTCACGGCGGCCTCCGCAGGCCACGGCGAGGCGCGTGATCTCTGCGATGCCGCGGGTCATGAGGGCGGCGGCGGAGTTGTGGCCCAGGCCCACTCCGGCGGCGATGCCGGCAGCGATGGCGATCACGTTTTTGAGCGCGCCGCCGAGTTCGACGCCGACGACGTCGGTGGAGGTGTAGAGGCGCAGGGTTTCAGAAGAGAACTCCTGCTGAACGAGGGCGGCGATTTCGGGATCGCTGAAGGCCACGGTGACGGCCGTGGGCTGGCCCTGGGCCACTTCGAGTGCGAAGCTGGGGCCGGAGAAAGCGCCGATGGAGAGCAAAAGCCCGGCTGGCTCGAGGGCCCCTGAAATGACCTGGGTCATGCGCAGAAAGGTGCGATCTTCAATGCCCTTGGTGGCGCTGACGATGAACTGGCCAAGGTGGAGGTGGGAGCGTACGCGGGTGAAGGTGGAGCGAAGGAATTCAGAGGGGACGACGGAGACGACAATGTCGGCGTTCGCCACAGCGGCGTCGCTGCCGGTGATTTCGATGGCCTCCGGAATGGGGAAGCCGGGAAGGAATAGTGTGTTTTCGCGTGTTTCGGCGATTTCGCGGGCGATTTCAGGGCTGTGAGCCCACAGCGTCAACTTATGACCGCCACGGCGATCGAGCGCCAGGGCGATGGCCGTTCCCCATGCGCCGGAACCGAGGACGACAATCCGGCTCATGCGGTTCCTGTCTTTCGGGAGTGGGCTCCGAAGCGGGATTCCTGCCCGGTGAAGAGTCGACGGATGTTCTGACGGTGCTTGGCGATGATGAGGAAAGGGATGGCGAACTGGACAGCGATGAAGAAGGGAGGCCTGTCGCCCTGGACCAGCGCCCAGGCGAAGAATGGAAAGCTGGCCGCACCGAGGATGGAGGCCAGGGACACATAGCGGGTAATGAGGAGTACCAGGGCAAATGTTGCGATGGCGCAAAGGGCAGCGGTGGGCGCGGCCACCAGAAAGACGCCAAATCCGGTGGCCACCCCCTTGCCGCCGCGGAAATGAAGCCATACGGGGAACATGTGGCCAATCACCGCGCAGAGAGCTGCGAGGGCTTCAACATTACGCGCGGGGGCGGTGGGCATCCATTGGGCGGCAGCCAGCGCGCCCAGGTAGACGGCGGCCGCCCCTTTCAAGACGTCGAGGAGAAAGGTGGCTGCGCCGAGTCCCTTGCCGCCGGAGCGAAGCACGTTGGTGGCGCCGATGTTGCCGCTGCCAAAGGTGCGGATGTCCTGGTGGCAGAAGAGGCGGACGAGCAAATAGCCGGCAGGAATGGATCCGAGCAGGTAAGCAGCAACCGCGATGAGCAGGCTTGCGAGGACCATGACCAAGGAGAGTTTAGCAGGTTCACCTGCGCTGGGCTGACCACCTGCGGTGGGGCAGACGGCGCTTGCGCGCCCACCGGTGCGTGGCCATCCACACTTCGCGAGAGGCGCGAGGCGAATTGCGCCGGGAATAAAGACTCTCAGTCAGAGACCATGAGTTCGCCAGGAAGAATGGGGCGGGTGCGTCCCAGCTTGCCTCGCCAGGCGAGCAGGCCCATGAAAAGCAGAGTGCCCAGGAATGCAGCCAGCTTGATGAGGCTGGCGGTTTGAACAGAGAATGCGTTGGCGGGCATCGTCTTCCACAAGACAAGAAGGATGGTCTGCGCGGCAGTCACCGCCCACACGGAGCCGTAGAAGTAGCGGCGTTCGGAGCCTTCGCTCTGGGTGGAGGGGCCGACGCGGGGGAGCTTGCCCAGGATGCCGAGGATCAGAATAAGGGCAAAGAGCGGGAAGTAGCCGGCGTGGTAGATCTGCTTCATATAAAAGACGCCGGTGGCGGCGGCGATGAGCAGTCCGGCAAGGTTGAGCAGGGTAAAGGAGAGCACCGCGTTCCAGGCAAAGGTGTAGCAGACGCGGCGATAGAGGGGATTGGGCTTGTCCTCGTCAAAGCGGAGGATGTAGGGACGCGGTTCGACGCCGGGCATTTGGCCGCGCAGGCCGGCGATGCCGGTGCCGATCAGCACTGCGGCCAGCCAGATCATGTTGCCGGAGTGAAATCCGCGAGCAAAGAGGGAGAAGGTCAGAGGTCCGGGTGCGAGGAAAAAGACCCATATCCAGATGGGCCAATGGCAAAGCCGATAGAAGCGGGTGTTGCTCTCGCGGATTTTCCGCTGCTGGGCGTATTCAACTTTTCCGCGATAGCGCATTGGGGTGAGTTTCGCAGGGCGGACGGCGGTGCGTCAATCGCAGGGACAGAGCCTCGCAGCCGGTACAAAGGTGGATTCTATTGAGACCCTACGCCGGCTGCAGTTCTTTCTTTCCGCTCTTGCTCTCTACCACCGGGCCGTGCGTTTCAGCCGTCGGCGGAGGCGGCGCATCTCCAATTCGCCGCGAGTAATGGCATGTAATCGGGCTACCCTCTTTGCCAGGCGCCGGCTCAGCATTCTTTTTTGCGCGCTTCTTCGGCGCCGTCTCTTCTTCAACAGCGGACTTTTTCTTGTTGGGGCATTCAAGATAAATGCCCGACCGCAGCGTCTTTTCCACCAGGTAGGGGCTGCCGCACTCAGGACACTTCTCCGCGACCGGCTTGTAGTTGGACGTGAAGTCGCATTTGGGATAGTTAGTGCAGCCCCAGAAGATGTTGCCTCTGCGCGCCTTGCGCTCGGCCAGGTCGCCGGTGCCGCACTTGGGGCATTTCAGCCCTTCAATCAAATTCTGCTTCACGTACTTGCACTTGGGATAGCCGGAGCAGGAGACAAACTCCCCATAGGTGCCCTGGCGCAGCACCAGCGGCTTGCCGCACAGTGGACAGTCTTCGCCGGTGGGTTGCGGCGGCTTCTGCTGCTGCTTCTGACTCAGCTTGCGGATGGTCTTGCACGGCGGATCTTCGCTATAGCCGGGGCAGGACATGAACATGCCGAACGGCCCGCGCCGCAGCACCATGACGCGCCCGCAGTTCTCGCAGTACTCTTCAGTCTCTCCCGCTTCCTGAGCCTCGGGGGTATTCAAGTCGGGCTTCGATGCGGTGTTCTCTTTGGTGAAGGTGCAGCTCGACGGATCTTTCTTGTTGTAAGCCGAACAAGCGTAGAAGGTGCCGAACTTGCCCCACTTCAGCAGCAGCGGCGATCCGCACAGATCGCACTTCTCGTTGGTCTTTTCTTCCATGCGCTTGATGTCGCGCATTTTTTTGCCGGCATCTTTGAGCTCATCTTCGAAGTGATCGTAGAAGCCGTTCATCAGGTCGGTCCACTTTTCTGTACCGTCCTCAATAGCGTCCAATTCTTCTTCCAGTTTGGCCGTATAGGTGGTGTCGAAGATGTAAGGAAAACTTTCTACCAGCAGGTCGCACACGACGACGCCGATCTCGGTCGGATAGAAACGTCCGCGCGATCCACCATGCTTTACCACGTACTCGCGGTCCTGGATAGTGCTAATGATCGACGCATAGGTGGACGGGCGGCCGATGCCGCGCTCCTCAAGCTCCTTCACCAGCGAAGCTTCGTTGTAGCGCGCGGGCGGTTGCGTAAACTTCTGTTCTTCCTCTAGCTTGTCGAGCGCGAGGGCCTTTACGCCGTCCAGGTTGGGCAGCTTGTTGGCCGACTCATCGTCGTCGTCTTTCTTGTCATCCGATATCTCGTACACTTTGAGAAACCCATCAAAGCGCAGAACCGAGCCGGAGACGCGAAAATCGTAGGTCTTGCCGTCTTTCGCGCTCACTGCCGCGATCTTGGCCGTGGTCACATCGAAGACTGCAGGCATCATCTGCGAGGCCACAAAGCGCCGCCAGATGAGCGTATAAAGCTTCAACTGCTCGTCGCTCAAATAACGGGCAATCGACTCAGGCGTTCGCGAAGGATCAGTCGGACGAATCGCTTCGTGCGCGTCCTGAGCGTCCTTCTTGCCCTTGTACGCATTGGGTGACTCAGGCAGGTACCGCGCGCCCAATTGCTTGCCCACCCACTCCCGCGCAACTTCAATAGCATCGGGCGCCACTCGCGGCGAATCCGTTCTCATATAGGTGATCAGGCCGGTTGTACCCTCCGCGCCCAGATCGATTCCCTCGTACAGCCGCTGCGCCACGCCCATCGTGCGCCGCACATTGAACCCCAGCTTTGTTGATGCATCGCGCTGCAATTGGCTGGTGATGAACGGAGGCAGCGGCCTGCGCTGCTGCTCACGCGACTGCACTGAAGCCAGAGACCACTGTGCGCGGTTGAGAGCAGACACCGTCGCGTCAACAGCTGCGCGGTCCGGCAGTGCGCTGGTAATGAACTGGTCTTTGCCGTCTTTATCCTTGCCGTTGGCAACGCGCGCAGTTTCGCCGTCAACCCCAATGAACTTAGCCTTGAAACTCTTCTCCCGCTGCTTCTCTGGGTGGAGCAATGCCTCCAGCGTCCAGTATTCGACTGGCTGAAATTTGCCGATCTCCCGCTCGCGCTCCACAATCAGCCGCACGGCGACCGTTTGCACACGGCCGGCCGAGAGGCCGCGCCGGACCTTATCCCAAAGCAACGGCGAAATCTGGTAGCCCACCAGGCGGTCGAGTACTCGCCGCGTCTGCTGCGCGTCCACAAGATTCTGATCCACGTCGCGTGCGTGCTGGAATGCCTCCTGCACCGCCTTCTTCGTAATCTCATTGAAAGTGACGCGATGAATCTTCTTGCGGTCCGCGGCTGTCGTTCCCAGTTGCAGCAGCAGGTGGTACGCAATCGCTTCGCCTTCGCGATCCGGGTCAGGCGCCAGGAAAATCTGGTCCGCTTTCGCGGCCGCCTTTTTCAACTGGGCCACAACTTTTTCTTTGCCCGGAGACACGATCAGCGTCGGCTCGAAGGTGCGGTTCTTCAACTCCACGCCAATGTCGTTCTTGGGCAGGTCCATGATGTGTCCGACCGAAGCCAGCACCTCAAAGCCCTTGCCCAGATACTTCTCAATCGTCTTCCCCTTGGCAGGCGACTCGACGATTACCAGTGATTTGCTCATTGCCATCCTTGATTCCCTAGAACACTCTACCCTGTCCGGCTTATTGGACTCACAGTCCGGTTTTCCATCAATTCCGCGGAAGAACGAATTCTGCCCGCGCGCTGGTGCACTTTCCGCGTCAGGCTAAAACCACCCTTTAAGGGATGGAAGCTACCACGGAACACCGCCCCATTTCCACTCTCACTCCGATTTTTTCTTTTCGCGCTATCCCAATTCAGTGCAGGCGAAGAGTTTATGAGCGGCGCAGAATTTCCGCGCGATATCGCTTCCTCTTCTGTATAGACCCGTTTTTAGAAGAGTTGTTGCTCTCGCCCAGTCGATGGGAAAAGCATGAACCTGCGGATGGTCCATGTCTGAGCAGTTCGAAACGGGGTGCAGCCAGTTTCGATAATCAGGCCTCAGGCAGGCGTCAACTGGCTGAAGATGTCACTCAAGTTGACATGCAGAGGCGTTCCTTTAACCACAAGGCGCGCCGCCTCCACCCATTCTGCTCCGGAACACATGCGGCCGGAGCGCGTTTTCGGATCGATGATCCAAACCGTTTCCACGCCCATCGCGCGGTAGTCCTGGGCGCGCTCCTGGGTGTCGGAGTAGGTGTCGTCGGGAGACAGGATTTCGATGACCAGCAGTGGCGGATCAGTCAGAACATCCGGCTGCGGCCCGGCGGTCAACACTACCAGGTCAGGCACACGAACTCGGTTCTCCGACACTCGCACCCGCTGTTCTGTGCTCCCGGTGATTCCCCAATCTCGCTCGTGGTTTCCGAACCAGAGTGCCAACAGCCACTGCACTCGTGCGTGCTCCCACTTGCCCACATTGCGCTCCCTGATTTCCCCATCCACATACTCGCAGTCCGGCTTGTAGCTCCTGCCGAGGTATTCGTGCATCGGGATGTGCAAAATCGTGGCCATACTCTAAAACGGTAGCACGATTGT
>PMOF01000070.1 GCA_003162495.1 Acidobacteriaceae bacterium | reverse complement strand
TCGCCTTGAGGGTCATGCCCAGATCCTGATATTGCACCTGGGGAACGTTGGGCACGCTGCTGCTCAAGGAGGAGAGCAGCGAGGCCAGCGCGCCGGATGTGCCCGCGCCGGTGAGCCCTGGAATACTGGGGATGGTGGGCGAGAGGCTGGAGAAGGAAGAGGTCTGGATAGGGTAACGTTCGCCCAGGGTCATCGTACCCGCTTCGCCGTCACCTAATCGCAACTGCAACTGATCCAGTTCGCGCGAGTCCGATGAATTCAGGTTGAGGTTTAAGGTCGCCGGCCCCGGGGCCAACGCGGATTGAGTGAGCCCGCCGCCAAACAGAGCGATACCGTTGGAAAACAGGGAACTCGAGACTTGTCCGGATGCCAGCAGAATGCCGAGAATGGCCAGCGTGTCTCCGGGGGCGGCCAGGCCGGAAGAGATGATTTGCTGCACCAGGGCCTGATTTGCGTTGAGAAGGGACTGTTCCTCGGCGAACACGTTGAAGGCCGACATGGTCTGTGGCGGCACAACGCCCGTATTGCGGTCGCTGGTGTGCGCAATCTGGATGAGGCGGACTTGAAGCAGCACTTGGCTGTGACCGTCCAGCAGCTCGCGCATGGTGGCATTGAAGGCGTTCAACGAATTCTGCGGCGCGCGAACTGTAATAGTTCCTGCCGAGTGATCCACGGTCGCTTGCTGCATCTGGAACACGTTCTTGGCGAGGTTGCCCACTTCGTCCATTTCGGCGGGGATCAATCCCGAAAGATAAACGGTCTCCAACTCCTGGCGGGTAAATTGCTGGCGATTCAGCGAGGTGTCGGCGGCCACCAGCACGCGGTGCGTGTCCAGCGGGACGTAGAACGAGTGGGTCAGCAGACCGATGACCCGCATCGCCTGCTCGAAGGTGGCGTCATCCATGTCCAGGCGGATCTGGGTGGCACGGATGCTTTCGTCCAGAGTGGCATCCACACCGTAGGCTTTAAAAACCTGCTGGATGATCGGACGCTGGTCGGTGCGCAGGTGAAAGCTATGCACTTCCGTGGAGTGGGCAAGTTCCGGGGCGCTCCCTAAATCGCTCGCCGCTTGCTGATAGAGCGGTGTTGACAGTCCAAGGAGTGCATCGTCGCCAAGCTCATGCAGGCGTTCGGTGGCCGGAACGTTCCGGGGGTCAAGCTCGAGAGCGCGCTGCAGCGAGGCGCGCGCGGATGCCGAATTTCCGAGCACCCGGTCTTTGGATGCGGATTGAACCAGCGCCGTAACCAGGTGGCTGCGTGCCACGCTGACGGCCAGCGCATAGTTGGTGTTGGAAGGATCGAGCGTGGCCGCCTGCTGGTAGTCCTGCATCGCCTCTTCAAACTTATCCTTCTCAAAAAGCCGGGTCGCTTCAAGGAAAAGTTTGACGGCGCGGCGCCGGTCGCCGCTGGTCGGCTTCCTGGTCGGTTTGGAATCTTTGGCAGCCGCGGCGGAGGATTGGGCGTTCTGTGCCGGCGAGGAAACAGCCGGCGTTGTTTGGTCCTGGGGCAGTGAGCTCGCGATCTGGGAATGTGAGGCGCAAGGGAAAATTGCGAACAAGAGTGCAGCGGCAAGAAAACCCGGCTCGCTTGCAAAGCGCGCTTCTGTGCGGGATGGGATGGTCAGCATGTTTTGAGTAGAATCGTCAGCCTTGGCGGAAGCTCTGGCGCGCCGCGCTATACACAGGACGTTCGCTGCGGGGTGGACGCTTGAGACCGGCGCGCAATTCGGCCAGGTCCAGGCCCAGCTCAGCCATGGCGCGGCTCAGCGTGTTGCGGTGCATCCCCAACGCTTCTGCCGCCTTGCACTGGTTACCCCGGTGCGCCACCAGTACCTCGCGCAGATATTGTCTTTTGAAGTCGCGCACGGCGTCTTCATAGCGAACGCCGCTGGAGTGCATTTGCGACACCAGATTGTCCAGTTCTCTTTTCACGTTCACCTCTTGCAGTTCGATTGGCCCGCAACCGGCCTCGAATGAATTTTAACGGCGTTCCTCATGCATCCACTTGGGTGACTCGGTTTCCATGGTTCTCAGTCCGTGCCGGATGCGCTCGGCCAGTTCTGAAGGAGTAATGTGCGTGCTCAGATGAGCTGCGCCGAGAAACATTCTGGGCAGTCTGGCCTGAGCCAGCCAAAGCTGGTCCGGATAGAAGGCCGCAAGCACGAGGATGCCCAGCGTAACCAGGAACACCCCTTGGAAAAACCCGAAAATGGCTCCGGCAAGACCATCGAGGCAACCCAATCCCAGCAAGCGAAACATCTTTGCCAGAACCGCACCGATGATGGCGCAGATAGCCATGACCAAAAGCGCAATCAGCACAAAGGCAACCGTATCGGCAACTGCCCGGACACGAACCATGGGCAGAAACACCGCTGCAAGACGAGCATAATTCCAAGCCGCAATTCCTAACCCAAGCACCAACCCAAGCAGGGAACAAACCGAACGGAAAAATCCTTGCGCCATTCCACCGAGCACAGATGCCGCCAGAATAACCACGATCGCCCAATCAACCCATGCCATTTAGCGCTCCATTCACGGTCTATAGATTGAGATGCCGTCCGGTCAAGCGGCGGAATGCTTCAAGATACTTGGCTTGCGTTTGCTCGACTACCTGATCGGGGAGGGCCGGCGCAGGCGCCTGCTTGTTCCAGAGGATTGATTCAAGATAATCGCGCACGAACTGTTTGTCGAATGACGGTTGCGCACCGCCGGGCTTCCACGTCGAACCCTCCCAAAATCGAGAAGAGTCGGGAGTCAATACCTCATCGGCAAGGATAATCCCTTCAGCGGTTTTGCCAAACTCAAATTTTGTGTCGGCAAGAATCATTCCACGGGACTCGGCATGTTCGGCGGCCCGGCGATAGAGAGACAGCGTCAAACGGCGCAGTTCCCGGGCATCGGCTGCGCCCACCACGGCCTCGGCAGCTGCGAAGGAAATATTTTCATCGTGCGCGCCATCCTGGCTCCCACTCTGGCTTTTGGTGGCCGGAGTAAAGACCGGCTCNNGTTCCGCTGGCCTGATATTCTTTCCATCCCGAGCCGGCCAGATAGCCGCGTGCCACGCATTCCACCGGGAACATGGCGGCCCGCTTGACCAGCATGGAGCGGCCTTCGAGCTGATCCGCAAATGGCTGCAGGACACTGGGGAATTGGGTGACATCGGCAGTGATCAGATGGTTGGGAACCAGATCCGACAGCAGGTCAAACCAGAACAGGGAAATCTGTGTAAGGATTTTCCCTTTGCCCGGAATGCCGGTGGCGAGAACATGGTCAAAAGCGGAGATGCGGTCAGTGGCCACCAGCAGCAAATCGCCCGTCACCGCATAGAGATCGCGCACCTTGCCCCGGCCAAGCAAAGGGATGACGCCCAGGTTGGATGTCAAGAGAGCGGTCACGGAAAGGTTGGCCTCGGCGGGGACTGAATCT
>PMOF01000166.1 GCA_003162495.1 Acidobacteriaceae bacterium | reverse complement strand
GGGGGAGGAGGAGGAGGGGCTACCAGAGCGGTGAGCATTGCATTATGCGGCAGCGCCTCAGGATAGATCAGCGGAATCAGAATGAGCAGAATCAGAATCGAACCGTTAATGATGCCCGTCACGAGCATCCAGCGACCGCTCTTGCTCTTGATTCTGTTCCCGGATTCAAATGTGGANNGGCCAGCCTCGAATCGGGTGTTGTTACCTCTATTTAGACACCGCGGGAACTTCAAATGTTCCCGGACATCAGAACCGTACCACAAACGGGTGCTCCACTTGTATCAGAACTGCGCATCACTTGCAAAACCTGCTGCAAAACTAGTGCAACTCTGATTCGGCATCTCTCAGGCCCGGGCGCGTTTCGCGGCCGGCAAACTCGTTGCCTTACCCTTTTTCGCGCGCCAGTCCTGCCACGCCACCAGCATCGGCGCCGCCACGGCGATCGAAGAATAGGTTCCGATAACAATACCAACCACCAGTGCAAACGAAAAGCCTTTTAGCACCGCGCCCCCAAAAATATAAAGCGAAAGCACGGTAAGAAAAGTCAAACCCGAGGTCAGCACCGTCCGGCTCAGCGTCTGGTTGATGCTGCGGTTTACTACGTCCGGCAGCGACTCCCGACGGCTCATGCGCAGATTTTCCCGGATGCGATCGAACACCACAATGGTGTCGTTCATCGAGTAGCCCACCAGCGTCAAAATCGCGGCGATCACCGTCAGGCTGATCTCCTGGCCGGTCAGCGCAAAGGCGCCAACCGTGATCAGTGTGTCGTGGAAGGACGCCACCACCGCCGCTACCCCGTAAATCAATTGGAAGCGGAACCACAAATAGATCAGCATGCCCAGCATGGAGTAGAGCGTGGCCAGCCCAGCCTGTTTCTCCAGTTGCCTGCCCACCGTGGGCCCCACCACGTCGACCTTGACCCCGGAATCCTTGAAGCTATTGTTGTAATGCGCGTGCAGAGCATCAACGATCTGCTGGCGGCCTGCGTCCAGCGAGCTTTCGTCTTTCTGCTCCGGCAGGCTGATCAGCACTTCGTTGAGACGAGGCTCATCGTAGTTCACCACGCCTGCGTCCTTGATGCCCGCGGCCACCGTCGCCTGGCGAATCGCGTTGATGTCCGGCGTCCGGTCAAACTGCACCTGCACCTCGGTGCCGCCGCGAAAGTCCACTCCCAGGGGAACCGGGCTGCCGATGTGCGACCAGTTCCACCCCATCGCCACGATGCCGGCCACGCTGAAAATCAATGAGAAGCCGAGGAAATACCACTTAAGCCTCAGCCAATCCACATTTACGCCGCGAAACAATTCCACTGATTCTCTTCCCTTCTTTGCAGGCCGTAGTACTGGTCCCTAGTCCCCGTTCCCTGTCCTTAAATCGACACCAGCTGCCCTGGCTTCAACTTGTTCACGTGCGCATCGAAGATCACCCGCGAAACAAAAACCGCCGTAAACAGGTTGGCCGCCAGGCCGAAGGTCAGGGTAATGGCAAATCCCTTCACCGGCCCGGTGCCAAACAGAAACAGGATGCCCGCCGACACGATGGTCGTCACGTGGGTGTCGAAAATTGTGGTCCACGCATGCGCAAAGCCCTGCTCCACGGCCGTCGCCGGACCCTTCCCGGCCCGCACCTCTTCGCGAATACGCTCGAAGATCAGCACGTTCGAATCCACGCCCATGCCGATGGTCAGAATTACGCCGGCAATGCCCGGCAGCGTCAGAGTGGCTCCAGAAAAGCCCAGGAAGCCAAGCAGAATCACCAGGTTCAAAAACAGCGCCAGGTCAGCGTTGATGCCTGAGCCGCGGTAATAGACCAGCATGAACGCCATCACCACCAGCACGCCCACGATGGCCGCCGTAACCCCCTGGCGAATCGAATCCGCGCCCAGCGAGGCGCCCACCGTGCGCGTCTCAATCTCGTTGAGCGAAGCCGGCAGCGCTCCGGTCCGCAGCATCTTCGACAGAATCGTGACCTCTTCCGGTGAAAAGCTGCCCGTGATCTCACCTGAATCCCGGATCGCGCTCTGGATGTTGGCCACTTCCTTCACCCGGCCGCCCATCACCACCGCCATGCTCTGGCCCACGTTCTTGCTGGTGTAGTCGTAGAACTTGTCGCCGGCTTCGTTAGTCAGCGTGAAGCGCACGTTGCGGCGTCCGGTCTGATCCGTGCCAGGGTCGGCGGAGCGAAAGTCGCTGCCCGCCACCACGGAAACCCGCTGCAGCATATACACGCTATCCTCTTCGGAACCCGTGGCCAGCGCTCCGGATCCATGCACCAGCTCATCTTCCGAGGGCACTGTTCCGCCCAGGCTCGCCGCTGCCTCCTGGTCGTCCTTGTAGGGGCCGCCCACCACGGCGTGAATCTCCAGCCGGGCCGTCGACTTGATAATACTTTTCACCTCGTCCAGATCGGAGATGCCCGGCAGCTCCACCAGGATCTGGTTCTTGCCCAGCCCGTATTCCTCAATCAAGGGCTCGCTCACGCCCAGCGAATCCACGCGGTCGCGAATCGTATCGATCGCCTGTTGGTCGGTCTTTTCTTCCAGCGCCGCCACAGCCGGCGGCTTCATGGTCAGCGTGAAGCTGTTGTCCGCGCCCCCGCCCGTCAGGTCGTAATCAGTGGAATACTTGGAATCGAGCAAAGAGCGCACGTCGCTCGACTTGGCAGCCGCCACGCCTTCCACGCGAATCACTTCCGGCTTGGCCGGATCGGGCTTGTAGACCTGCGAAAAGCTCAGGTTGGCCGTCCTCAAATCCTGTTGCACGCGCCCCACCGTATTGTCCGTCTCGGCGCTGACCGCTTCAGCCACCACCACCTGCAAAATCAGGTGAGCGCCGCCCCGCAAATCCAATCCAAGGTGGATTTTCTTGCCCATGGCTTCCATCAGCGACTTGCCGCTCAGCCCCGATGGAATCCCGAAAATGCCATAGACAAAAATCACCAGGACCGCAATGATCAGCGCAATCTTATTCTTGAGATTCTTCTTCATTGTCCCGTTTCTCTAGTTTCGTTTCTCTGGTACCTGTGCTCCACGCCCGAGCCTGAGGTCGCCCTGTCGTGAAGTTCATTCAATAAAGGCGGTCATCCTGAGCGAAGCGTTCTTCAGCGGAGTCGAAGGACCTGCATTTGTTTGACCTGCATTTGTTTCGCATCCTTCCTCAACGAACCTCCCGGACCCCCACACGAGTCCAATTGCCAAAAACCAATCCAAAACCTAAGACCCCGATGCGGTGTCCTGCGTGGTCACTGAGGCAATCGCGCTCTTGGCCACTTCCAGCTTGATATTATCCGGCGCCACGCGAATCACAATCACGTCGTCCTTGATGGAGAGAATGATGCCCCGGATACCGCCAGACGTGGTCACCCGGTCCCCGCCCTTGATCGAGCTCAGCATCTCCTGCCACTGCTTTTGCCGCTTCTGCTGCGGCCGGATCATCACCAGGTAGAGCACCGGAATCAGCAGCAGGGGCAGCAGCATCGTAATGCCGCCTCCAGCTCCTCCGGCGGGCGCAATCGCCAACATCGCCAAACTCGTCGTCACACGCATCCTTTGCCGCCCCTGGCCGCAATCGTTCGCTGCCGTTCAGGGCACAGGCGCACCCGGCCTCGGGCCGATCGCCTGAAAAACATTTGTCTCCGGGAATGGTCCTGGCCGCTGATCGAATCCGGCTCAGCTTCCGGCCAGATTCGGACTGTAAGATGTGCGGCGCGATTGCCGCGCGCCGAGGATCGTCTTCCCACCCCGCGCCCGCATCCACACCTTCACCCAACCGCCGTTTGCTTCCTGTTCGACACAGCCTTCCTCTGAAATCCGATTCAGACCACCGAATCCGGAAGTCCAACTCCGGACGCCGCACGGTTCATTCGGTGCTCATTCCAGCCGGATTCCAAAAGAATGCCTAATAGAGATAAGATACGCGCGCCCGCTTGCGTGTCAAGGCGCCGCTGCCCCGCAGCCGGCCGCATTGAAGCCTGCTCGCTACTGCCGCAAGGGCTATGAGCCTCACACGTGAAGGGTACGGGCTTTAGCCCGTACATTATTCCCACCAATTCGAGTGGGCTTTAGCCCCTGAGGGAGGATTCAATTCCAACTGACGCAGGGGACTGTGCTCTGCGGTTTGCGGCCGGC
>PMOF01000274.1:2043-2915 GCA_003162495.1 Acidobacteriaceae bacterium | reverse complement strand
GGCAAGCCAAACGGCGGCAAGGCAGCCGCCCTCAACTACGCCCTTCAACACCTCACCGAAGACGTCTATGTCGGCATCGACGCGGACACCGTGATCGCCGCCGACGCCATCTCCAAGCTCATTCCTCATTTTGAAGATCCCACCATCGGCGCCATGGCCGGCAATGCCAAAGTGGGCAACCGCGTCAACTTGTGGACCCGCTGGCAGGCCCTTGAATACATCACCAGCCAGAACTTTGAGCGCCGCGCGCTCGACCTGTTCCACGTCGTCACCGTCGTCCCCGGCGCAATAGGAGCCTGGCGCACCGCTCCCGTGAAAGCCGCCGGCGGCTATCCTCTGAACACCGTCGCCGAAGACGCCGACCTGACCATGAATCTTCTCGAACAGGGCCTCAAGGTGGACTACGAAGATCGCGCCCTCGCATTCACTGAGGCCCCCATCGACGCCAAGGGACTCATGCTTCAGCGCTTCCGCTGGTCCTTCGGCACCCTCCAGGCGGTTTGGAAACATCGCGCCGCCTTCATCCGCAACAAGGCCATGGGACTCTTCGCGCTGCCCAACATCCTCATCTTCCAGATGCTGCTGCCTCTCGTCTCGCCCTTCATCGATCTCATGTTCCTGGCCGGCGTGGTCAACTTCTTTGTCGATCGCTACTATCATCCTGAAGCTGCATCCTCCGCCAGCTTTGAAAAGCTCCTCGCCTACTTCCTCACCTTCCTGGTCATTGACTTCGTCACTTCCTCCATCGCCTTCTCGCTCGAGCGCCGTCACCCCGCCAATAAAGGCGATGGCTGGCTTCTGTTCCACATCTGGCTGCAGCGCTTCACCTACCGTCAGGTCTTTTCCGTCGTCCTGTTTAAAACCCTCAAGCG
>PMOF01000274.1:0-2004 GCA_003162495.1 Acidobacteriaceae bacterium | reverse complement strand
GGCCCAGGTCCGACAAGTAGAAGATGGGTGGAGGATGGCCCACCCGTCTTTTGCATTTCTACTCTAACCATAGAGTTGGGTGCCCCATCCATTCCGCGTTCTGTGCGGAATGGGTGGGAAATCACAAAATCCAACCACCCGCCCTGGGGTTCCTCCAATTCTCCCGGCAGGGAGAATACGAAAATAGCCCTGGGTGAAACCCCGGGCCAGCGTCCCACAAACCCACAGCGCCCCGTAGGGCCGCTGCGTAACAGCTTGTTACGATGTTGCGGATTATTTCCCCCATCCTGCTGGGCGTTGGCTACTTCTTTCCGTTGTCTTTGAAGTTCAGCGCAAAGTAGTAGGTCGTATACGAGTGGCTGGTTGACACATTCGACAGAAACTGGCCACCACCGAAGTAGCCAACGCCGCCGCCCACGTTGAAGTGCTTATTGAGTTCATACCAGGAGTAGCTATCGATTTCCGCGCCCACGTGGCGGCCGTGGTTGGTCTCGTTGCTGACGATCGCGCCGCCCGAAGTGTTGTAGATCGAGTCCAGCGCATCAGCTGCCCAAAAGTCCAGCCCCTGCACCGTGCAGGTAAGCCGCCGGTGGGGCTCCACGGTTGTGCCCGCGCGCACCGACTCAATGTTCTGCCAGCCGAACAGGTCGGTGATGCCAAAGCGATCGTGCGCTGTCGGGTAGATCGTATCGAAGGTGGTGTGGGATTCGTTCTTCGCCGGATTGCTGTTGCCCGTGGCGTAGTCGTACTGGGCAAAGATGCGCGGCCTGGCCGCTGCATTGAGGAACTGGTATGCCGCGCCTGCCTGTGCTGCCGAGGCTCGAAGAGGCTGCGGTCCCACCTTGCCGGTTTCGAGGATCACCTCGCCCCCGTAATCGAGCGCCGTGTGGGCTTGCGCCTTGAAGCGCACGCCAAGAGCCTTCTCGTTTTCCTTGCCGGTGGTCTTGCTTACGGCCGGTTCCACAACCTCTGCCGGCTGCACGCGCCACAGGAAGAACGGCTCAAGGTTCGAGTGCGGCACAAGAAAATCATCGATGCGGCCGTAGGCTCCGTAGATGTTGTTGCCTTCCTGATGCGGGCTCACACCAAAGGCCTGCGGCACCACAGCCGAGGCGGCGAAGATGCCCAGGTGCTCGCGCTTCGCGTTCAGGTTCAGCACTGCCGCATCGTACGACCGTGCCTGGTTGCGCCACTCGGAGTTGGCGATGATGGTGTTGTTGTAGTTGATGAGCTGCCGCCCCACGCGCAAGCTGAACCAGTGCTTGTCGGGTGCGCCGATCTCGNNCGGGCGTCCTGCACCTGCGCCGTAACCCGCAGCCAACTGGGCGTGTGCAGATCCACCTGGAACCGAAAGCGGTTCAACAGGTAGGAGTCATTGGTGCCCTTTTTGAAGTTTGAATTGTTGTACGCCTCATACCGGAACCGCTCCTCGGCCTGCAAATCGATCCAATGGGGCAGCTTTTCGTCAAGGTAGGTCACCGGGGCAAAGTCGTGAAAGTCGTAGGGCGCCGGGTTGCCGGTAGTACGCCCGGCCGCGCCGTTCAGGAAGCTCAAAGGGTTCGAGGCTGGCCCGGTGATGAATACGCCATTGAACCCGGACGTCCCGTTTTGCGTGGTGATGTCGTCCTGCGCGGCCAGGGGCAGGCCGGCCGCTATAGCAATCAGAAAAAAAACAGCAGAGATCGATTGCGGCAACCGGCGCAGAGACGCAGAAATAAAAGCATAAAAAGCTTTTTGCACTTTGGATTCTCCTTAGAATTTTGGAAGCTGAATGGGTAGGGACCGTGGGCCCTCGGGTCCGCACGGGGCGGAAGAACTTTATCGACAGGTAGGAAGACAACAAGTCATTTCAATATTTCCTGCCAAAAGCATAAAGAGCTCTTGCGCTCTGGATTCACACTTGAATTTTGGAAGCTGAATGGGTTGGGTCCGTAGGCCCTCGGGCCCGCGTGGGCGGCAGAACTTTATCGACAGGTGGGAAGACAACAAGTCATATCAATATGA
>PMOF01000320.1 GCA_003162495.1 Acidobacteriaceae bacterium | reverse complement strand
TTGCTGCTTGTCATCGGTGGTCAGGAAGGGCAGCGAGGAGGCCACAAAGTCCACCAGCCGGCTCGGTTCCTCGATGTTCGCGGCAATCGTCCGCAGCTCGTCAGACAGCGTGGGCGATTCGGCCACAATCTGCTGAAACTGCCCGATCACATTGCGCACCAGCGCCTCGACGCCCGACGTGGCCGCCGGTTCCGCGTCGGCAAGTGTTTCCACCTCCGCCACCATGAACGGCTCGGTCTGGCTGTAACGCAGTAGCCGCACCCGCTCCACCCCTTCGGTGAAGACGAACCGGCTTTGGTTGGGCATGCGCACAACCTTGTGCACCGTAGCCAGGGTGCCCACCGTGTGCAGATCGCCCGGCTTGGGCGCATCCAGGCGGGGGTCCACCTGCGCCGTCACAACGATCGTCCGCTCCTCGCCAAGTGACTCAATCAATTGGATCGAGCTCTCCCGGCCCACCGTCAAGGGGAGCACGGCGTGGGGAAACAGGACGGTGTCACGAACCGGCAACACAGGGATTCTGCGGATTGCGGGGGAATGGTTTCCGGAGGGGCTTGCCGGTACTGGGGGAAGGGCGGACTGGTTTGGCATTGAGTGTCCTCGTATCAACTTTTCTACTTTAGACAGCGCAGGGCTTGAAAAGTTTCAGAATTTCTTCGTCCCCGGGATTTCATACCCAGTTCAAGACACGCATGCCCCGTTTGTACGGCAAGGGACGGGGCAGAGTTCCAATTTCGACGACCCGGACTGCCGGCTGCCGGTCGGCAAAAAAAACCGCCCGCAGGGCAATGGACTTTTGGCCCATTACCCATTTGGATGCAATGTCGCTCGAAGAGTGTACCGACCAAAAACGGCGGAGGCTTAGAAAGTTAATCCGGAAAGGGAACGATTGGTGCCATCTGCCGGTTCAGTCTTTGGCGGCCTGGCTTTCTTCTTCCTTGATCGCCGATTCGATCTGGGCCCACAAGGCGTCCGGAGGTTCTACCACCGGGAACAGCTGGCGCGCAGCCTCGGCGATGGTTTCCAGGTCGGCCAGCAGGGCTTTGCAGAGGGCGCAGCTCTGAATATGGGGATGATCTCCAATGGCCTGGCCGGAGCCAATCAACTCCGGCAACTGGGCCTGGAATGCGGCGCACGTCTCAGGGTCGTGGTGGTGGTTTTCCGTCATCGCCGAGCCTCCTGCCGGGGATAGGTGCGCAGGGAGTCGCGGAGCTTGAGCCGCGCCTTGTGCAGTTGAGATTTGCTGTTGCCGATCGAACAGTCCAGCATCGAGGCAATTTCATTATGCTCATAACCCTCGATGTCGTGAAGCACAAAAATGAGGCGATAACCAGCGGGAAGACTTTCGATGGCGCGCTCCAGGGCTAACCGGTCGATGGCCCCGGCCAGACTGGCATCGGGTGTGCCGAAGCTTCTTCCGGGACCTTCATCCGGCGTGGGCTCCATGGCTTCATCCAATGAAATCAGCGACAGGCCCTTCTTGCGCAGATGCATGAGAACCACGTTGATCGCCAGCCGGTGCAGCCATGTGGAGAACGCCGAATCCCCGCGAAACGTGGCAATCTTGCGGTGCAACTGGAGGAAGGCCTCCTGGGTCAGGTCTTCCGCTTCCGCAATATTGCCGACCATGCGCAGGCACAGAGAATAGATGCGCCTCTTGTGCAGGGAATAGAGGTGGGAGAAGGCCTGGTGATCGCCCTGCTGGGCTCGGGCCAGTGCGTCGGCCTCTGCGGGGTTGGGGGTGGCCGCGGGCGTAAACAGCACGGCGCGCGGAACTGGAGCAACCGGCGTCGATTCCTCGATGGCCGGAAGGGGCGCCGAATCGGACGGCTCAGTCGGATACCTTGAATGGGACATGCGCTTCCTTAGGTATGAGGAATCACTGCCGGGCGCATGCTGCACCGGGTTATCATTCCTCATTAGGATAGGGTACAGCGGTTCAGAGGGCGGTGCTTTTGGGGACAGCAACTGTGCAACGCCCTGCATCGCTTGTTTAGATGCTGGATTTCGCGCAGCGAGATGGGCATCCCGCATTTTTTGGAGAGAAATGATTCTGAGGATAAGCCCGCTTCGGCTTTGGGGCAATCGGTGCGGGCTCGGCGCATTGCTGGCATGCGCTTTTATCGGCGGGACAAGCGGCGCAATCAGAGGCGGGTGCCAGAGTTCGACCGGGCGCGATCTTTCCGGCCCCTCGGCGAGCAGTCCCGCAGCCCCGTTGAGCCCCGCATCCTTGCCAGGAGAGCTGCCGGCGGCCCTTGACGCCGACGCGGATCATCTCGCCCAGTGGGAGGGTCTTCAGGTGCGGATGATCTCGTTCGAAGGGGTTGCTGCCGACCGGCTTGGCCCGCTGCGCGGCAATCTTGCCCAGGCGGAGGGCGCGGCGCTCAACCGGGAAGACTTGAGCAAGAGCTTGCGTCAGCTTTTTGCCACCGGCCTTTTCGAAACCATTGATGTGGAGGGATGGCGCGACCAGGACGGCGTGGCCCTGGTGTTTCGGGGCACGCCACGCATGTTTATTGGAACGGTCAGCGTGAACGGAGCCAAGGGGGCCACCGTCAACGCGCAGCTGCAGCGCGCCGGCCAACTCGGGCCCGGCACGCGCTTTACCAAGGCCAAGCTGGGCGTGGCGTTGGAACAGATGCGCACGGTGCTGGCCCAAAACGGATTCAACCAGCCGGTAATCACCCAAACTCTGACGCCGCAGCCTGAGCAGCAGTTGGTGAACATCGCGTTCAAGGTGGTTTCCGGCCCGCAGGCGCGGGTAGGCGCGGTCACGGTGACAGGAGATTCGGGGATGAGCGTGGAGGAGTTTCGCCGCCGCGCGCATCTCAGGAATGGATCTCTCGTGGATCACGATATCGTTAATCGCGCCTTGGCGGGCGTATTGAAGCACTATCAGCGTGAAGAGCGCCTGGAGGCCGAGATCAAGCTGGAGTCGGAACAATATTCCCCGGACAGCAAAAGAACCGCTTTCCGCTTCTCCGCCATTCAAGGCCCCCAGGTGAAAGTTGAGGTGGAGGGCGCGGCCATGGGCCCGGAGCGCATCAAGCACGTGATTCCGATCTTTGAGGAAGGCGCGGTGGACGACGATCTGCTGAACGAAGGCAATCGGCGACTGAGGGACTACTACCAGGGCCTCGGATACTTCGACGTGAAGGTGGATCACGGGCAGCAATCGTCAGACGCCCGGCAGGTGGTGATTGTCTACAAGGTGCTCCTGGGGCAAAAGAGACGAGTGGAGCGGGTATCGGTAACGGGAAACCACTACTTCGACTCCGCAACGCTCGAGGGATTGCTGAGCGTGCATGCCGCCGATGCGCTGGACCACCATGGCGCGTACAGCCAGGCGCTGGTCTCCGCGGACATAAGCGCCTTGCAGTCCGTGTATCAGAACAACGGGTTTCCCAAGACCAAAGTCACGGTGGAAACCAGCACCCCTGAAACCAGCGCGGCCGATCCCAATGTTCCGCCGCCCGGCGCCCTGAGCGGCAGAGGGAGCGCCAGCACGGCCCCGCTCGCCGTGGTTTACCGGATTGAGGAAGGAGCGCAACAGCGGGTGGGCTCGGTCCGGCTGGAAGGGACGGAGCAAGTGGATGCGAGCAAGCTTACCCCGATGCTGAACACCGTAGCGGACCAATTGCTCTCGCCGCGGAATCTGGCCGGAGACCGGGACGCGCTGCTGACCGACTATATGAGCCGCGGCTTCGACAAGGTGCGGGTGGATGTGACTCAGCAGATCGAGCCGGCCGATGCCAGCAAGGTAGACGTCNNCACGCGTCCAGACACGGTGGCCAAAGCGATCACGCTGCATCCGGGCCAACCGCTCAACGAGACGGCCCTGACGGATACCCAGCGCAACCTCTACGATCTTGCTCTCTTCAATGAAGTCAATACGGCTGTCGAGAATCCCAACGGCGGCGAAACCTACAAGACAATCCTGTTGCAGTTGTCCGAGGCGCGGCGATGGACGCTGACCTATGGCTTCGGATTTGAGGCGCAGACCGGAAACCCGCAGAACAACTGCCAGGGCGAAAACGTCACCGGGATCCCGTGCAATCCGAACGGCAAGACGGGAGTCAGCCCGCGCGTGCTGGCCGACCTCACGCGCAACAATATGTTCGGGCGGGAGCAGTCGGCCTCGGTTCAAGGCACCTACGGTTTGCTCGAGCAGAACATCAA
>PMOF01000096.1:3216-4954 GCA_003162495.1 Acidobacteriaceae bacterium | reverse complement strand
GACAAGAGCCAGCGGCGCAAGCTGGTGTTTGCCGACCTGCCCGGCTATGGCTACGCCAAAATTTCAAAGTCGATTTCAGCAGGTTGGCCGGCATTCATCGAGCCCTACCTGGCCATTCGTTCCACGCTCAAACTGTGCGTGTGCCTGGTGGACTCGAACGTGCCCGCGCAGCAGAGCGACCGCCAGTTGCTGGACTGGCTGCGCGCTGCCGAACGCCCTTTTGCCGTGGTGGCCACCAAGATCGATCGGCTCAGCGGCAACGAGCGCACCCGCAACCTGCTGGCGCTGAAGATGGGTCTGGAAATGGATGAGGTGTTGCCGGTTTCCGCCAAGACGGGCTACGGGATCAAGGAACTGTGGAGCAGGATTGAAGCCGCGGGCGAAGGAACGGGCTGAGGGAGCCACGCTTGCCATCCCACCCTTGCGGAAAAAACGCGCAAGGATGGGTTACCCAGTTATGCGCTCAATCCGCATTTTCTGAGTTTGCTGGCGGTTGTGGCTCAAAGAGAATCGTCTCCTCGCTACCGTTCATGCGGATACTCACGCCGACCTCGATTTCGCGGCGATGGACGCCGAGCCGAACCTTTGCGATAAATTCTTTCGCGGCGCTTGGTTCACAATTCATGACTCGGACGCCTTGCGCCATGCGGCCCAGGTAACGCGGGGAAAATTGGAGCCAGCGGCGGGCCGTCCAGTCGCCGGGGCGGAGGCATTCGAGGGCGATGGCATCCAGTTTGGGCAGCCATCGGGCCGGCGCAGCAGCCACACTCCAACTGAGAACGGCCTGATGCTTCTCCGACTTGGAGAAATCGATGCGCCGCGCGCCAAGTGCGACGAATTGCGCACGCTGCGGCGAGGACGCATCGCACGGCGGCAGCAGATCGGGCTGCACGCCGCGCTCCAGCATTTGTTGCTCAACAACCTGCAGCGAAGAGCTGACGCACACCGCAACCGTCTCGTGCTTGCGAACCTCGTTCTTCAGAATACGCAAAGCTTCGTCGAGTGAATTGACCAGAAAGTCCACTACGCCATCGCGGACTGCCTGCTTGCTCGCGGGTCCATCGGCGGTTGCGGTCAACGATGCTGCGCCGGCAATGTTAGCCGCCACCAGCAGCGCGGTGCACTGGGGACGGAGATCACCTGCGTAAAGAAGTTGGCCGCCCAATCCCGGCAGCGCCTGGGAGTTGGAATCGGCGATCGCTGCCTGAATCAGCGCCGTGTAGAGGCGTTGAACCTCGAGGGCGAAGTCGAGATCGGGCGGTTGATTGCGATCATGCGCCAAGGAAAGAGTGTCTCCGCGCTCCGGCACGCCGTCATGGTTTCAGTACGAGTCGTCTTTCAATTGCTGACGCCAGCTTTGCTTGTGGACGAAGAAAACAAACTCTCCGGGCTTGGCCACTGCCGTCCGCTTGCCGCATCCGTTGGGCGCCGCAACGCCCGCGGTCAGAATGTCTGAAACCGCATACCAGCGCGCCACCGGATTCTGTCCATCCTTCGCGTTGTCGCAATTGAGAAAAATCGACATGCCCAGGTCGAATCTGGCTTGAACCGCCAGAACAGTGGCGTTCTCAGGCGCTGTCAATTTTCCCGTGCCATCCTCATTTTTCGTCACCCAGTTGGCATGAATGGTTTCTTCGTGATTGATCCGAACCAGGTAATCCGGGGTGGCAATGAGCTCCCCGGTCCGGCTGTCGAGCACACGGACGGTGATGGTCTTCCCGGTTTGTGCAGGCAACGA
>PMOF01000096.1:0-3191 GCA_003162495.1 Acidobacteriaceae bacterium | reverse complement strand
GGCTGCCCGTCGGAGCCTAAATCCTGCGATCCGGAATGGACGTCGTCGATGCCCGGGTCGGTCTGGTCGAGCGAGTGCAGCGAGTCGCTGGTGTCCGTCACCCAGGAGTCATTGGTGTGGGTCATCGGATCCTGAGGAATGGTCTTCAGGTAACCGTCCTGTAGCAGGTCGTCCAGCGACTGCGGGGCCTTCTGTTTGTCCATGGTATAGGAATCGATGGCGGCGCGGAGGATTTGCAGGTCCTCCTTGAGCACCGCTTCCCGTGCGTGCCGAATGGCGGCGATATAGCCGGGCACGGCCACCACGGCCAGCACGCCGATAATCGCCATCACGATCATCAGCTCGATGAGCGTGAAGCCCGCGGCTTGTTTTGGAATCCTGCGCACTGAATCCTCTTCTTGCCGAAAATCCGGAAACACCGCTACCACGTGGAATACTTGGTGCCGTCCAGGCCCGTTCCCTGGGATTTTGAATACACATCGAAAACGCTTTGCCCGCCGTAGGAGTCCGAATCCGGATCGTCCTGCATGGAATGCAAACCCCACTCCGCCTTGCCGGTCATCGGGTCCACCGGAATGCGGCGGAGAAATTTCACTTTCTTGCCTTGGACATCGACCCCTTTCACCAGCGTCTCCAGATCGGGCGGATAGTTCTGGCTGTCTACCTTGGTCTGGAAGGCGTGCTGGTCGGCCGCGTCCTTGTAGTGGTCGATGGCGTCGCGCATTTGCCACAGGTCGCGCCGCAGCTCGCGTTCGTTCTGGCGCTTCACCTGGAAGCGCGCAATGGGGACGGCGGCCGACGCAAGAATGGAGAGAATGGCAATGGTAACAATCAACTCGACCAGGGTTAGACCCCGCTCGCGACTGCGGACCGGCCGAACGGTTCTTTGTTCTCTCCTGAGCGCGGGTTGGATGAGGACTGATCTCATCGGCCTATTGCACCACAATGCTGACCCGGCCGCCGGTTGCCGGCACCTGCTGCTGGGCGCTGTTCACCACCGCCGGTCGGGTAATGTTGAGGGCGCTTTCTCCAGCGGCCTTGGCCTGAAAACTGAGCACGCAGACTACGCCGGAGCCGCTCACGCCCGCCGCTCCAGGGGGACGCGAGGCGCCAATGGTAATTGAGCCTGGCCCGTCGTCGCGGTGAATGATTGCCGCGTCCCGCCCCAGAAAGTCCCCGGCATTCACGTTGACCAGCGAAAGTTTGGCCGGATCGTATTGGACCTGCAAAGGAACCGCGGCGATATCCGTTCCGCCGCTCAGCATCACCGGAACCTGGAATGTGGCGCCAACAGCTACTGGACCGGACGGCGCATTGAGCATCAGGTTCACTGCGCCGGCCTGGAGCGGAGTAGCCGCGGAGCGGGCCGCCGCGGTTGCAGTGGCTCCATTCACGTCTGCGGATGCGTTTAACTGGGCCAGCGCCGCCGGAGCCGCTGCCGCTGCGCTTTGGCCGGGCACCGTGCCCACATTTGAGTGCGCGGGCGGAGGCGTGGCGGGGGCCGGATTGGAGCCGGGCCCCGCGCTCGCAATGTGGCGCAGTTCAATCGCCGTGCCTACCCCGGTGTCAATGGTGCGCAGGTTCACTGGATCAAGAGATTGCGTGCGAACGACGTGTGGCACCACAAGGAACACCAGCTCCGTGTCTGTAATGGTGTGATCCTTCGAGCCGAACAGATAGCGGAGCACTGGAATCGAGCTTAGCCCCGGGATGCCGGTCCAGCTGACCTGGTCCTGGCTCTCCTTGATACCGCCCAGGATACTGGCTTCTCCCTCGCGCAGCCGGATCACCTGGTCCACAATATTTTGCGCGATGATCGGTTCGGTGACGCCGCTGATGGTGACCGAACTGGCCTGGGTCGAGACCTCGATCCTGATCTTGAGCGTTACATCGTTGTCGTAGTGAATGGACGGGGTCATTTCGACTTTCACGCCCACGTCCTGGTACTGGAACTGCGTGTTCACAAGCGAACTGACCACCGCTGTGGCCGCGCCGGTCTGATAGGAACCGGTGGCGATGGGGATTTTTTCGCCAACCGTCAAGGTCGCCTTCTGCTGGTCGGTGGCGCGGAGGCGCGGATTCTGCAGAATCTTGGTATTGGAGTCAGTCAGGAGCAGGTTGGCAGTGGCGGAGCCGATAGTGACCGCAAAATCCGTCGCCTTCAGGTGGGCCAGATCGTAGAGGGTCGGGGTGGTACCGGTGGTCGCGGACCCGGTGGTACCAGTGGTGGAGGTGGAGGTTGAGGTGGTAGTGCTGGTGCTCGAGGTGGGCGGCTGCAACGCAACGCCAACGCTGCTGGGCCATGCTATGCCCAGAGTCCGCTCCCAGTTTTTGCTCACTTCCAGCACCGAGATATCCACCACCACTTCCGGCCGGGCTTTGTCCAGGTCGCTGACAAGTTTTTGCGCCAGCAGCAGCTCGTCGGGCGTGCCCCGCACCACGATAGCGTTCTGGCTGGCCACACCATAGATCTTGGTGTTGCCAGCCAGCACATTGCGCAGCGCGGTCTGCACATCGTTCAGATCGTTCTGCTGCCACGCATTGGTCAGGTAGAACGTCTCGACCGCCTGCTCCTCCAGGTCGTTGTGTTTGGTGCGCGTGTTGGCGGCCACAAAGATCGTATTGCTGGTGACCGGACGCCAAAACGTATTGGATATGGTGCCTACAATGCGCAAGGCATCCATGAGCGCAACGTTGTTCAGGTCCACCTGAATGCGCTTCGAGGTATATTCCGGATCGAACAGCACATTGATGCCCGCGGCCTTGCCTACGGCCTGGTAGACAACCTTTGCATCCTCGGTATAGTGCAGGGTTAGCGGCTCAGTGGAGATGGGCCTCAGTTCGACCGGCGAGCCCATCGAGTCAAGCGCAGCCTGTTTGCCTGGCTCCTGGGCAAGCGGGTTTTCGCCCTGGGGTGCAACCGCGCCCTGGTTCTGGCGCACTTTGGCGATTTCCTGCTGCGCGGCTTCGTTGCCGGGGTCGATTTCGGCGGCATGCAGGAATTCCGCCAGCGCGGCCTGCTCGTCGCCGCTTCGCATCAACTTGCGGCCCTTGGACAGGTGAATGGCTGAGGCTGTAACCCGCACCCGGTCGAGGGCGGAGCGGTAGGTCAGGTCCTTGGGCGCTTTGGCGATCGCCCTCTGGAAGTAGTCCAGGGCCGTGTCGTAGTCCTCGCGCGCCTCGGCGCTCTG
>PMOF01000014.1:1062-4003 GCA_003162495.1 Acidobacteriaceae bacterium | reverse complement strand
CTCTTCAGCTCGGAGACCAAGTTTGATTCCGGCACTGGCTGGCCGAGCTTCTGGCAGCCGATCGCTGAGGAGAATGTGGTGAAGACCGCGGACGGAAGCCTGTTCATGACCCGCACCGCCGTGTCTTGCCGGTTATGCGACGCGCATCTTGGCCACGTGTTTGACGATGGGCCTCAGCCGACAGGCCTGCGGTATTGCATGAACTCGGCGGCGATGCGGTTTGTGAAGCTGACGTGAGGCGGAGGGAGTTGCCCTACTTCCGGGCAGCCTGAAATCCAGGAACCACCCTTTGTGTTCTGGGGTTCATGCGATCCCAGGTCTCAAAGGCGAGACCTTTCGACTTTCGCTCAGGGCAGGCTCTGGGGCACCCTCAAATTTGAAGAAGAATTGAGATGCGGGCCACCCGCCATTTCAGAATGGCCTAGAACCCTAGAGGAACCATATCGATCTGTGGACTCGCCGCTTCTACCGTTCGACAACGACCATCAACGTGAATGGAGTTGGCCTGGGTTTTACGCTGACTCCAGAAGCTGCTTCGGTGGCGCGAGCGCAATTAAGGCAACGCCGATGATCACAAGAACAGCCACCCCAATCAGTTCTCCGCGTGCGACCATGTTGCGACATGCCTGGGTGCCCATGAGTGCGGCATGAGCGAAACTCGACCACGCTGTGAAGGCAATCACGCTGCGACTCGCCGACGGATTGCGGATGGCTAAAAGTAGAAAGACGCCCAGTGTGACGTAGAGGCTGAACTGCATAGAAAGTGCAGGCTCTTGGCGGATAAACACCACCATGGGGTAGCCCAAAGCGATAAAGAGCAATCCCACCGCCGCCAGCACGATTTTCAATGCCAATTCACGTTTCATGAATCTCCTCCGAATGGCGACCTGACGAGCCGGATCTGCGACCTGTTGACGCAATTCGTCTGCAAGCACCGAGTCTGCGAGCATCATACACAGGCCAACTCCTGTGCGCCCCTCGATAAGCTTGCAAACCTCGCTACAAGACAGAGCCGATCATCGGTATTGAAAAGCCGGCTCCGCGACTGAAATCTCGTGACAGATTCGCAGAATGAAAATGAACGACGCAATGGGCGTTTCGCAGGACCCATCAACGACGTTAGATTCACACTCGCAGTGTGGTAAGCTCTGGGCAACCGTTTCCGCATAGGAGGACTGCATGGCTTCCATCACCGGCTTTGGCGGTATATTTTTGCGAACGGATGATCCAAAAGCTCTGTATCAATGGTACGAGCGGCATCTCGGCCTGGTGAAGGCCGAGGGATCTTTCTCGTATCCTGCTCCCACGCAACACGCTCAGGTCGTCTTCGCCCTTTTCAAACCAGACAATGCATACTTCCCTCCGGCGCAGAAAGCAATGATCAATCTGCAGGTGGACGACCTGGACGGTGTGCTGGACCGTTTGATAGACGAAGGCGTCACCGTCGACGAAAAACGCGAAAGCTATGACTTCGGAAAGTTTGGCTGGATCACCGATCCGGACGGAAATCGTGTCGAGCTTTGGCAGCCTGTCAAAAATGACTAATGCCGAGGCCGCCCCGGATTGATCCCCAGAAGTCGGCTTATCGAACGCTTTCCAAGGCGTTGCCATCGTTCAAGGCGGATCACCGGCAGATCGGAAACTGAGCCATCACTTGAGAAAGGCCTTCACTTCCCCTTGTAATCCTGAAACAGCTCTGGAAACTGCGCCTTCAGCGCCTCGATCTTGGGGCGGTCGCACACCAGAATATACGGATTGGCGGGGTTGTTGTCTGCGTAGTGCTGATGATAGGACTCGGCGTCGTAGAAGCCCTTCAACGGTACAACCTGGGTCACAATCCGTTTCGGAAACACGTGCGCCGCATCAAGCTGCGCAATGTACGCCTGGCTAATTTTCCGCTGCTCTTCATTGCTAGAGAAAATTGCGGAGCGGTACGACGTGCCCACGTCCGGGCCCTGCCGGTTGAGCTCGGTCGGATCGTGCGCGACGGAGAAGAACACCCGCAGCAGTTGGCCGTAAGTGATCTTTGACGGATCGTAGACCACGCGCACCGATTCCGCGTGTCCCGTCGTCTCCGTGGTCACCTGGTCATAGGTCGCCGTGTCGGCGGATCCGCCCGCGTAGCCGGCCGTCGTCGCCACCACGCCCTTCACGCGCTCAAACACCGATTGCGTGCCCCAGAAGCAGCCACCCGCAAACACCGCCGTTTGTTGGCCCGGCTTTTGCGCCAGGACCGCATCGCTCGCGGCCGCCGGAATGGGCGCCCTGGCGGCCGCGCGGCATCCCGCGCAGAGGCCCAGCAAAACCGCCAACGACAAAATCGCGCTGCGAAAGGAATGGTCTTTGAACATGGTCATCTCCCGGGCGTCTGCCTTAAGGCCCGCATACTCTATTTTCCACCAGGATGCCGGCCTTTTTTATTGCTTTTCTGAGGCGAGATAGACGACCACGCCGCTGAGCAAGGCGAGGGTGAGGAAGACGGGAATCAGCACGAGAAGGGTCCAACTGGAGTTGAACAGAGCTGTTGGCCACAGGGCTTCAAGATGAAGGGTTGGGCCCTGCGGAAGGCGGCGCATCCAGTAGAGCCAGCGGAGGCCGTGCGTGGCCTGGGAGACAAGAACGCCCACGGCGAACAAGAAGCAGACGGAGAAGGCGAAGATCTGGGCGCGGAGAATGGGCTTGCCGAGGCGCTCGACGGCGGCGTTGCGGCGGCGGAGTTGAGCGCGCCACCAGAGCAGGCCGGGCGAGGCAAGATGGGCGGCAGCCGCGGCGTCGGCGCGGGCGGTCTGGAAGGCGCGCATGACCACAACGAGATCGGCGCAGGAGCGGCAGTCGCGGAGGTGGGCATGGAGCTCCGGGGTGGCGGCTTGTGGCCAGTGGCCGAGCGCGAGCAGCGCCCTGACCTCTTTCTCACGCGGGCAGGTGCTGAGAGTCATGACGG
>PMOF01000014.1:0-1034 GCA_003162495.1 Acidobacteriaceae bacterium | reverse complement strand
GCCGAGGCGAGTCCAGTGATTTCCGCGATCTCATGATGGGAATAGCCCTCGGCATAGGCGAGCCAAAGAAGCTGGCGGTCACGGGGACGCATTTGCGCGAGGGCGGGTCCGAGTACGGCTTGCGAGTCGGCCTGGGCGGAGTTGGAGCTGGCGGCGATGCATTCTTCAGGGAGGTCGTCGATGGAGGCGGATCGGGGACGACGCCAATGGTCGCGGAGCAGGTTGGTGGCGATGCGGAAGAGGTATCGGCGGGCGGCGACTTCGCCTTCGGCTGCAAGGGAGGCGGGATGCGACGCGCACAGGTAGCGCACGTAGCTCTCCTGCATGAGGTCGTCGGCCAGCGAAGGGTCGCCGGAGACGCGGGCGAGATAGCCCCAAAGGGAACGCGCCGAGCGGCTGTAGAAGGCGGCGAACGCGTCGCTATCCATGGAGGCCATGGAGTCGAGGGACTGATCGACTGGCTGCGACGCGTGGCCGGCGAAGAGGCTCGGCAGTATGGATTCCCAAGGTGCAGGCATAGGCGCTTTCAGCGGTGCAGTGGGCCCTGCGGCTCACGGTTGTTCCCTGGAACGAAAGGGCGGTTGGGTGACGTCGGGACTGCTTTCGGGCAGAAGGCCGAGGCGCGCCGCCAACACCCAGGTGATGCCCGCGGAAATGATAAACCCCAGGCCGGGCATGAGGGCTACGGTTCCCAGCAGAAGCATGGGGATTTCCATCTCCAGGCTGACATGGCGGAGCATATAGAGGCCGATGCCGAGCAGCGAGAGGACGATGCCGATTTGAAGCGGGGTGAGGACGCGGGCGATGGCGTTGGGGACGCGCTGGTCAGGCTCGAAGCCGACAGGGAGGGGGGCGGCCTCAAGGAAGCGCTTGCCGGCATCGGTGCCCATGTAGAGGGCGAGCTCCTGATTGGAGCTGAATTTGTCGATGAGGCGGCCGTGGACTTCGCTTTGGAGTTTGAAGATGCGGGCCCAGCGGCGGTTTTCAAGGAAAGCTCGAATCATCCAGAGCAGTGCGCCGAGGAAGCAGGCGAA
>PMOF01000330.1 GCA_003162495.1 Acidobacteriaceae bacterium | reverse complement strand
GTCTCTGCCGGCTTGGTCATGGTCATATTCACTTTGCCAAGATCCTTGGAGCCGTCATAGGCCAGGCCCCACTCTCCAGTTTGCTTGTTGACAATCAAAACCCAGTTATCGGGGTCGGAGATGTCTACAAATAAGGTGTAGGTGCCCGCAGGCACGTTGAGCGATCCGATGGTAAGGTCGGCGTCTGTGTGCAGGGTGGTGGCGGAGTTGGCGCCGCCACGCCAGACAGGATAATGCGGATTGTGGCTGATGAGCCCGTCCTTGGTGAAGATGCGGCCGGCGCGGCCTTTCACGCCTGGCGAGCTATAGGTGATGGTGATGCCCTTGGCGGCGATGGTAGCCGACTCAGTGGCGGGTGGACTGGCAGGTGGCTTTTGCTGGGCGAATGCGGTGGCTGCGATAAGCAGGCCCGTACAGACTAAAAGACACTTCATGACGATGTTTCTCCTTTGGGGGAGCCCCTGTTCAAGCCAGGATGCCCGACGCGATGATTGTCGCACTACGCGGGCCGGTTGGGAAACCTGGAAGGCCGGACGAAGAACAAAATGCGATGAGGCTGCTATGATGCGGCGGAAGGAAGATGCATGGTTGAAAATTCCAAACAGACGTCGCCGGGGGCCAGATTTCGCGCCGCGGTGAGCGATGAGAAGCCTCTGCAGGTGGCGGGCGCGATCAATGCCTATTCAGCGCGCATGGCCGAGGCAACGGGATTCCGTGCGCTCTATTTGTCCGGCGGCGGAGTGGCGGCCAACTCGCTGGGTATGCCGGACCTGGGAATCAGCACCATGGACGATGTGTTGACCGATGCGCGGCGGATTTCCGATGCCACCTCTCTGCCGTTATTGGTCGACATCGATACCGGCTGGGGCGGCGCCTTCAACATTGCGCGGACCATCCGATCCATGATCGGCGCGGGCGCGGCGGCGGTACACATCGAGGATCAAGTCGGCGCCAAGCGTTGCGGTCATCGGCCAGGAAAGGAACTGGTCGCGGCGGGCGAGATGGTGGACCGCATCAAAGCCGCCGTCGACGCGCGCACCGACGAGCAGTTTGTCATCATGGCCCGCACCGATGCGCTGGCCAATGAGGGGCTGGCGGCAGCCATTGACCGTGCGCAGGCGTATGTGGCCGCAGGCGCGGACATGATTTTTGCCGAGGCGGTCACAGAGCTGGCCATGTATACGAAGATACGCGCGGCGGTGGGTGTTCCCATCCTGGCCAATATTACCGAGTTCGGCCAGACGCCGTTGTTCACGCGCGATGAGTTGAAGGCCGCGGGCGTGGACATCATTCTCTATTGCTGCGCGGCTTACCGTGCCATGAACGCGGCGGCGCTGAAGGTGTACGAAGCAATTCGGAACGAGGGAACGCAGAAGAATGTGGTTCCGATCATGCAGACACGCGCCGATCTCTACAAATTTCTCGATTATCACGCATACGAGAAGAAGTTGGATGAATTGTTTGCGAAGGACAAAGGCGAAAAGTAGACAGTCTCGAACTTTTCCAGCCAGGTTGATGCCCTCCGGAGAGTCAGTATGAGTGAGGAAACTTCCAACGCGGCGGTCTTCAAGCCGAAAAAGTCGGTGGCACTGTCGGGCACTCCCGCCGGCAACACGGCGCTGTGCACAGTAGGGCACAGCGGCAACGATCTGCACTATCGCGGCTACGACATCAAGGACCTGGCCGCACATTGCGAGTATGAGGAAGTGGCCCACCTGCTGGTGCATGGCAAGCTGCCCAATTCGGCGGAGCTGGCGGCGTACAAGGCGCAGCTGCGGCCATTGCGTAGCTTACCCGCGCAGGTGAAACAGGCACTTGAGCTGCTGCCGGCATCGACGCATCCGATGGACGTGTTGCGCACCGGAGTCTCAGTGCTGGGTTGCGTGCGACCTGAAGCGGAAGGCCACGCCGACACAGGAGCGCGCACCATTGCGGATGCGCTTTTGGCATCGCTCAGTTCGATGCTGCTTTATTGGCATCACTTCGCGCGCAATGGACGGCGCATTGAGGTCGAGACGGACGACGACTCGATTGCCGCGCATTTTCTTCATCTGATGCATGGCGTCAAACCGAGCGCGGATTGGACCGCCGCGATGCAGACATCGCTGATCCTGTATGCGGAGCACGAGTTCAACGCGTCCACCTTTACGGCGCGCGTGATCGCGGGAACCGGTTCGGATCTCTATTCGTGCATTACGGGCGCGATTGGCGCACTCAAGGGGCCCAAACACGGTGGCGCCAATGAAGTGGCTCTCGAAATTCAGCGCCGCTATCGCTCCCCCGACGATGCAGAGGCGGATATTCGTCGCCGCGTGGCTGACCGCGAAGTGATCATCGGCTTCGGTCATCCGGTTTATACCATCAGTGATCCGCGCAGCGACATCGTGAAAGTAGTGGCGCACAAATTGGCGGTAGCGGAAGCCGATACGCTGCTTTATTCCGTCGCCGGGCGCATCGAGAGCGTGATGAGCGATGCCAAGCGCATGTTTCCCAACCTCGATTGGTACTCGGCCGTTGCGTATCATCAGATGGGTATTCCCATCGATTTATTTACGCCACTGTTCGTGATTGCGCGCACGGCAGGCTGGGCTGCGCATGTGATCGAACAGCGGCAAGACGGCAAGATCATTCGGCCCTCGGCCAATTACACCGGACCAGAAAACCTGAAGTTCGTTCCGATGGAAGAACGCGCGTAAAAGGAGATTGAGTGTCTTCGCATAGCAGCAATGAGCGCCCGGCGCCGGACAAAGTGATCGCGGATATCGCCGACTACACACTGAGTTATGAGATAGACAGCGAGTTAGCTTACTCGACCGCCCGCTACTGCCTGATGGACACGCTCGGCTGCGGCCTTGAAGCGCTTGAATATCCAGCCTGCACCAAGCTGCTGGGGCCCATTGCGCCGGGCACAGTCGTCCCGCATGGAGCGCGTGTGCCGGGCACCGCGTTCCAGCTTGATCCGGTGCAGGCGGCGTTCAATATTGGCGCCATGATTCGCTGGCTCGACTTCAACGACACCTGGCTGGCGGCGGAATGGGGACATCCATCGGATAACCTCGGCGGCATTCTGGCAACGGCCGACTGGCTCTCGCGCACCGCCATTGCTGAGGGGAAGCCCCCGCTGCGCATGAGGCAGGTGTTGACGGCCATGATCAAAGCGCATGAGATACAGGGATGCATAGCTCTCGAAAACTCATTCAACAAGGTTGGCCTGGATCATGTGGTGTTGGTAAAGGTCGCATCCACGGCCGTGGTGAGCCAGTTACTCGGGTTGAGCCGCGAACAGACCATGGCGGCGCTCTCACTGGCATGGGTGGATGGGCAGAGCCTGCGCACCTATCGCCACGCGCCCAACACCGGCTCACGCAAGAGCTGGGCTGCCGGGGACGCGACCAGCCGCGCAGTGCGCCTGGCGCTGATGGCGCGCGCTGGTGAACTGGGTTATCCCTCGGCGCTGACCGCAAAGACATGGGGCTTCTACGATGTGTCATTCAAAGGACGGGAATTCAGCTTTCAACGGAGTTACGCAAGTTATGTGATGGAGAACGTGCTGTTCAAGATCAGTTATCCTGCCGAGTTTCATGCGCAAACGGCGGTTGAAGCCGCAATGACTCTGCGCGCGCGGCTTGAAAAGCTCGGCAAGACCGCTGAGGACATTCAAGAGATTACGATTCGCACCCACGAAGCCTGCTTGCGAATTATCGACAAGAAGGGGCCGCTGGCGAACCCCGCCGACCGCGACCATTGCGTGCAATACATGATCGCGGTTCCGCTGCTCTTTGGCAGGTTGACAGCGGCCGATTACGAAGACGCGGTTGCCGCCGATCCGATTTTTGGACCGCGCATTGATGCACTCCGCGCAAAGATGGAATGCATCGAGGAGCCGGCATTTACCGCAGATTATCATGACCCGGAGAAACGGTCGATCGCGAACGCGCTGCGTGTGGCATTGAACGACGGAACCGTGCTGGAAGAGACGGTTGAATATCCTATTGGCCACCGGCGCCGACGCGAGGAAGGATTGCCACTCCTCGTCAACAAGTTCAGGACCAACCTGCGCCGCCGCTTCGCCGAAGATCGCCAGCGGAAGATTCTCGAAGTCTCGCTTGATCGCGACCGGCTTGAATCCATGCCGGTGCATGAGTACGTGGATCTCTATGCGGTGTAGCGGAGGATACAGTCCCGCCTGACTGAGGTGCGCTATACTCCGGTACGCAACGGAAAGAAGGATCTACCGATGAACAAGCAGACAATTTTGAAGATGGCGACGGCCGGAGTGATGGCTGTGGCGATGATGTGCGTTCCAGCAGCCATTCAGGCGCAGGGCGGCTCGGGCGCAGGTTCAGCAGCCGACAAAGTGCTGAAGCCGGCGGATTTGCAAAAGCTGCTGCCGGCCAGCGTGTTTTATCGCGGGCAGTCGGCCACTACGCAGTTGCGTAATTCCGGGGGCGTCAAGTTTGCCGATGGGTACTTTGTCCTGGCTACGCTTGTCGACACCAGCGGCTACTCGTCCAGCGTGGCGGCAAAATATCAGGCCTACTTCGTCACCGAGGTTCCCATCCAGGTGGGCGGACAGGCGCTGCCCGCGGGCGTTTACGGTGTCGGGTTTGTCGAGGGAAGCAAGTTTGTGGTGACCGACGTGGGCGCGCATGACTTGCTCACCGTGACCTCCGGCGAGGATGCGGGGCTCAAACGGCCTATGCCGCTGCAGGTGACGACGGACCCGGCAGGCGGCTTCCGCCTCTATGCGGGGCGGCGCTACGTCAGCTTCACGAAGTAGGGTTTCCGCTGGGGATTTTACGCGATATCGGGGCCGAATCATGCAAAAAACAGGGCATTTTCGGCCCCTTTTTGTGCTCTTTATCTACGATGATCCGACCAGGCCGGATGAATTTGAAGCCACGGCGCAGCACCTCACTCGGTGTGGCATTACTCCCTTGAGCGATGCTCCATGAGCAAAAGACAACCGCAGGTCCTTCGGCTCCGCTGAAGAACGCTGCGCTCAGGATGACCGCCTATTTTGAGTTGTGGAGGGAACTGTTATGCGCGGAGGCACGGTAAACGCAGAACGCGGACCTTGCGGTCCGCGTTCTGGTTTGGTTCAGACTATTGGTGGCTTTATGTACGGGCTGAAGCCCGTACCCTTCAAGACATCTGGCGACCCGAGTGGTTCGCCAGATGCCTGTTGGGTGTCAAGCCTTGGCCAGCACGCCGCCGCTGACGCGGTCGTTTAGGATTTCGCGGGCGTGGGCGTAGAACTCGTCAACGGAGATTTTGCCGGCGTCTACGTCTGCCAGGATGGCTTTTTGCGCGGCGTACTCCTTGTTGACGATGCCGGCTTTGGACTGGAGCATGCGCCATGCCTTGCGGCGCTCGACGCAGAACATGACCAGTTGGCGAGAGAGGGCGCGGTACTCGGTTTTGCCGTTCTCCTCGTAGGTGATGTAAACGCCGAAGTCGGGGATGAAGGCGCGGTGGCCGGGCTGCAAATAGCGGCGGTAGACCACGTCCTGCTGCGTGATGCGGACCAGCATGTTGTCAAGATGAATCAGCTTGGCGGCCGCTTCAGGCTTCAGCTTCTTGAGGTGGTTGCGGAAGCGCGCTTCAGTGGTGCACCAGTGGGCGACGGTGTAGCGCTGGATTTCGCCGGTGGTCTTCGACTTGGTTTCGTACCAGTCAAGATCGATGGACGGATTGCCTTTGAGATCGAGCGCTTCCTGATAGGTTTCGCCGAGGCGCGGATTGAAGACGAACTCCGGCGCGCCGCGGCTGTCGCGCACGCGCTGGGCCTGGAAGAGCGCCATGTCGTCGGCCACGCCGTGCTCCGGCTGGCAGGTGGTGAAGCACTGCAGGAATGAGGTGCCGCGGTATTCCAAACCATCCAGAATGGCGCGGTAGAGCTTGGGCGCGTTGGCCATGGAGACCTGGCCGATGAAGGGCGATCCGTGGCCGGCGAGGAAGGTTTCCGCCACCGTCTTCTTCTCAGTGTTCTTGCCCTGAGTGGCTGCGCCAAAGGTGTTCATGTCGCCGCCGCCGAGCATGGGCGTGGAGTCAGAATTCTGGCCGCCGGTGTTGGAGTAAACCTGGGTGTCGAGCATGAGCGCCTTTACGTTGGGCCGGTTCTGCAGGATCACCTTGGACATGTTTTGATAACCGATGTCGCCCATTCCGCCGTCGCCGCCGACCACCCACACCTTGGGCAGCTCGACGATTTCCTGGTCGGTCATAAGCGCATCAGTGAAGTGGGTGTAGTGGTAATACTGCTCGTCGTTGATGACGTTGGTATCGCGCGTGAGGAGGATGTCGGCGAGGCGCTCGGGGATAACGGAGCGGCGCGCGTGATCGACGATGAAGCTCTCACCCATGAGCCAGCCCACGGTGATGCCGTCCTGAAAGAGAGAGTTCATCCACGGATAAGGATGCGGATTGTTGGGCGATGTGGACCCGTAAACGGTGTTGCAGCCGGTGTGCGCGGCCATGGCCATCACGCTCATGCCGTTGGCGAGGCGGCCGTCGACCGGTTGCAGGCTCTTGTGGTTGAAGGCCTCCGTCAGCAGCACAGCGGCGATGGCTTCAACCAGCTCCGCGTCGGTGATGGGGCCGTGCTCAGCCTCATGCGCGGCGATGCGCGCGGTGGTGTCTTTCACGTCTTCGCCGCCGAGGCCGAGGATGAGATGAGCAATGGCCTGGCGGAGCAGAGCGTATTCACCGGGGTTGCGCTCCTTGAGCGCAGTCAGGCGGGCCACGCCATTCTTCTCAAGCTCGCCGGCTTTGGCCACGAAGCGATCGCTCTTGGCGTGATAGACGGGGCGCATGTAGGCCTC
>PMOF01000194.1 GCA_003162495.1 Acidobacteriaceae bacterium | reverse complement strand
CTCTGGCCGGCACTGGCCGCGCACAGCCGTTGCGGCCGCATCCATCGCAATCTTTCTGGCGATGACGGCTTACGCGGGAAAGGAATTATTTCAGAGTTGCGACAGTGAAGACGCAGTGCCGGGCATGCTGGGCACGTATCGCTCCGGCCAGGGCTTTCCGGGTACCGATGAGTACGAGCCGCTCGGCGCCGATAATTCAGCGCTCGCCACCGGCCTGCCCGCCGCCTGCCTGGTTAGAGATCCCTCGACCGCGTTGGGCGCCGCCGCTGAGGCAAACACGGGCGACGATCTTCCTCCCGCCTGGTCTCCAGAACAGGGCAGTTGCGAAGCAACATTTGTCGCAGATCGCGATCAGGTCGAACACCTGAAGATTGCCGCGGTCACTCCTCATGCCGGCTTTTTGATCCTCCGCCTGCGCAGCTATCCGGCCTGGCGCGTCACGGAGAATGGCCTGCCGATTACCGGGCTACCTCTGCGCGACGACGGCCTGATGGCTGTGCCTGTCCCTCAAGGGCCTGTGGACCTGGCGGTCGACTGGATCACTACCCCCGACGTGCTCGCCGGACGCTGGCTCAGCGGCATCGCCCTGCTGCTCTTGATTGCTCTATGGTTGAACCGTTCGCGCTTATCGCCGGTGCCTCGTCTATCATGAGAGCAATGTCTGCCGACGTGAAATCGCTGATTCAGGAGGGCGCGGAGCTAACCGACCAGGCGCTGGAGGCGCTCATCCCCAGCATTGACACGGTCCCGGTTTCGATTCACGGCGCCATGCGGCACTCCGTTTTTGCAGGCGGCAAGCGGCTGCGGCCGGTGCTGGCCATGCAGGCCGCTGTGGCCATCGCCGGCACATTGCCTGCGGGCATTGCCCGGCTGGGCGCGGCTCTCGAGATGCTCCACACCTACTCGCTGATCCACGACGACCTGCCGGCATTGGACAACGACGACTTGCGCCGCGGCAAGCCCACCTGCCACGTGGCCTTTGGCGAGGCCATCGCCATTCTGGCCGGCGATGCACTGCAGACGCGGGCCTTCGAGGTGCTGGCCGGACTGGACTGCCCACCCGCCGCGACCGTGCAGATCATTGCCCTCATCGCCAACGCCGTCGGCACGGTGGACGGCATGATCGGCGGCCAGGTGCTGGACCTCGAAAGTGAACATCAGCGGCCATCGCCGGAGCTGGTTGCGGCCATTCACCGCGCCAAAACGGGCGCATTGATCCGGGTCAGCGTGGTGGCGGGCGGCGTCTACGCCGGAGCCGGCGCCGCCGACGTGGCCCGCCTGGACATCTTCGGCCGCAAGGCTGGCCTGGCATTTCAAATTGTGGATGATGTGCTCGACATGACCGTCGACTCAGCACAACTGGGCAAAACCGCCGGCAAGGATTTGGCCACCGAAAAAGCCACCTGGCCTGCCGTCTACGGAATCGAGCAGAGCCTGCGCGACGCCGAAACGCTGGTTAAGGAAGCCCTGGCGGCCCTGGAGCCCTACGGCAGCCGCGCTGAAGGCCTGAAATCCGTCGCCCGTTACCTGGTCGAGCGGAAAAGCTGAACCATGCTGTCTGAAGCGGACATCCTGACCGCCCTGCGCGACTGCTTCGACCCCGAAGTCAAGTTGAACCTCGTGGATTTGGGCTTGATCTACTCCGTCTCGACCGGCCCCGACGAGAATTCCAAACCGGCATGGCCGCGCCAGTGGGTCAAAGTGACCATGACCCTCACCAGCCCGCAGTGCCCGGCCAGCGGGCTCATCTTCGAGCAGGTACACAACCGGCTAGCCGGCATTCCCGACATCAGCAAAGTGGACGTGGACCTGGTTTGGGAGCCGAAATGGACGCCTCACCGCATCAGCGCGGCTGGCCGCCGTCAGTTGGGAATCTGAGGGCTTTACGCGGGCCGTCGTTCGGCGCTTATGGCTCGAGGATTTGCCCCAGCCGTTCATGGTTGGCGGCGATCGACTCCAAAGTTTCCTGCACCTGGTCGAGTACCCGCTCCGCCTGGTCCAGATATCCGGGCACCTGATTCCACCACGCGCGCAGCGTTTCTTTTTGATCGAGCAGCGCCAGCGCCGTTCCCGAGGATGCGGCGACCATGCCAGCGCGACGCCGGCCCGAGACCAGCAACACCCCACTGGCAAGCAGCAATCCTGCCGCGGCATAGCGAACATAGTATCCGGAATCGCGACCTGCCTCGTTCGGCGCGGTATCAAAATCGTTCATCGATTGGGAAAGCGGGACAACTACCATGTTCTCTCCTGGTCTCTCCGCCCTGAATCCCCTGGGGGAACCGGGGCGGTGTTAAGAGTATCACCGCAGATTGGAGGCCGTCTGACCACCCTGGGATGCCCTTCTCGCGCAGGAAGATCCCGCCCGTTCATCCCAGGCAGCCATTACTCCAGATCAAAGTCCCGCATGGGCCTTCCCTCGGGAGCATCCTTCGCCTTGCGCAGAGCGTCGGCGAACTTCTTTTCCAGCAAATCTACCTTGTTCTTCTCCGCATCCACCGACTGGCGGAAGATCGACTCCTTGCGCTCGTCCTGCGCCCGCATTGCCTGGGCCGCCGCCTCCAGATCCTCAAACATCCGCTTGCGCGGAGCAGATGTGTGACTCACCAGCAGGCCGTTGTTGGCGTCGATCCTGAGCATCGCCCCGCAATCCGGGCAGGCAACTTCAAAAATCTGGTCTTTCGCTGCAGCCATGGTTCTTCTCCCCGAATGGTTTGCGCTTCGCCGGCATTTATTTCAGAGATCCGCGACGATCCCCTGCAAATTTAATTCTGCTCCATGCCAATTTTGCTCCTTAAAAGGCCGATCGTCTATGGCTGCGCCGCAGCGCCGCCTGGTGCAGAAGCCGCCGCCATGGCAGCATGGACATGCAGGATGACGCGCCGGTATGAGGTGAGCCGGGGCGTTCCCTCGCCGGTTACCGCCAGAATAATGTGCGCGGTTCCCACTCCTTTGCATGGGATCAACGGCAGCCAGTCGGGGCGGCAGACCGCGTCCGGCCTCACCACGGCGCGCTCGGTTTCCGCGTCCGTGATGGTTACCGCCGCCAAGTTGCCGTCCGCGCTGCCCGCCTCCTGATAGTGAAACCAGTGGTAATGCAACCCTCGCCCATCGGGATCGGAGCTGCCCGCGGCGTCGAGCACAATCGGCCTGCCCACCTCGGCGTCCATCTCCAAGGGCGCGGTTCCAGGCTGGCC
>PMOF01000040.1:2392-12990 GCA_003162495.1 Acidobacteriaceae bacterium | reverse complement strand
TGAGGGTGTGCGCGGAGTCAAACCGGTCCAGCATCTCGTGGGCGATCTGGGCATAGCGAGGCTCGTCGGCGCCCACCAGCCCCATTCCATCGCCGCCAAACCATGGAGTGAGCCCATACGCGAGAAAGAAAATAGTGAAAGCAAGAAGCAGTGCCACCTCGAAGACGGTAGCCCGGCTGGGTAGCCGCTTTCTCCGGTCTGGCTGCGAATCCGGAGCAGACGGTTCGAGAGTGGTCTCCACTTCCAGGGCTTCTCCAGTTGCCGGCGCTTCTTTGAGCGGGCGGTCTCAGGCAAGTTCAACGCGAGCAAGCAAGCCAAATGAGGCATACGTTCGTTGGTTTGGTTGGTCTTTTCGGACGGTCCACCGGTGCTCGCGTTTCGACAGGGACAAGGCTAACAGATTGGGAAGAAAGGGGAATAGAATTCGAGCGCGGCTAATCGGGCGCAGCGGTTTGCTTCACAGCCGTTTCCTGCTCCGCTGCAGATTCCTGGCCGCCTGCGGGGGTGGTGGCAGCGGGCGCCTTCTGGCGCTTGCGGGAGCGGTCCATCAGCTCCACGATGCGAGCCTGAAAGCGCCCTGAGCGGTCGGCCAGGAAGGCGAGGTCCGGCACGTGGCGCACGCCCATGCGCTCCTTCAATTCATAACGGATGTAGCCCTTGGCAGCTTCAAGTCCCGCGATCGTGTCTTTCTCGGCCTGCACGATGTTTGGGACAGCGCTGTCGACGGCCACATAGACGCGCGCCGATTTGCCTCCTGGGTTGAGAGAAACCTCGCTGACATAGCAGTTGGCGATGCGAGGGTCCACTAGTTCGCCATCGATCATGGTGCCGATTTCAAGCCGCAGCGTCTCAGCCACCCGGTCCTGATGATGCTTGCGCGCTCTGTGCTCGGGCATGAGGCCGCACTCCTTATTCCAGTAAACGATTCAGGATAGCAGAGGCCGGCCCTGGGAGCCACGAACCGACGGCCCGTTGAGGAGTCGCAATACCCGAGCGATTTTCCTCTTGACATATTCGATAGGCATCATTATCTTATGCCTATGAGCGATATGCCTAAGTATGGAATGCCTTCCGGAGCGCTGCCCATGCTGATCCTCCGCGTGCTTCAGTCCGGGTCGCTGCATGGGTATGCGATCGGCCAGCGGATTCACATGCTATCCAGCGAGATATTGGGCGTGGAAGAGGGCCTGCTCTATCCCACGCTACAAAAGATGCTTATGAAGGGGTGGGTAACGGCGGAGTGGGGCATCTCTGAAACCAGCCGCAAGGTCCGCTTCTACAGGCTCACCGCTCAAGGCCGCAAGCATCTCAAGGCAGAGTTGTCGCAATACGATCGCGTTACTCAGGCGATCCAGGACATTTTGCGCACCGCATAACAACGATCCGCAGCAAACAGGAGGCCCATCATGGGCGAACTTTTCCGCCGTATCCAATATTTGTTCAACCGCCGCCGCCTTGATGCGGAGCTAGAGAGCGACATGGAGTTTCATCGCGAGATGGCGGCGCGAGCCGGACGCCGCAACTTTGGCAACACGCTGCGCATGCGCGAGCAGGCCCGCGAGACGTGGGGGTGGACGTGGCTCGACCGCTTGGGCCAGGATTTGCGCTATGGATTGCGAATTCTAGCACGGTCACCGGGCTTTACGCTGACGGCAGTGCTGGTGCTGGCCATTGGGATTGGCGTGAACGTGGCCGCCTTCAGCCTGTTCGACATGGTAGCGCTGAAGCCGATGCCGGTGCGCGATCCGGATTCAATCGTGCGCCTGGAGCGGCGCTCGCACGACGCCTACACGAGCGAAATGCCTTATGCGTCTCTCAAGTTCTATGAACAGCATGCGAAAACTCTTGCCGCCGTCATGGGAGTGTTAGGCGTGCCCCCCATGCAGGTAGATGAGGACGTGCAACCGGCCAGCGCTTCGTTTGTAACGCCCAACTACTTTACGGAATTGGGAACTCCGGCGCCGTATGGGCGCATGATTGATCCCGCGCGCGATGCGAGCGCAAGCGCGGCTCCCGTAGTGGTGTTGAGCTACGGATTCTGGGAGCGGCGTTTTGGCTCCGATCCTTCCGTGATAGGAAGAACAATCCATCTGAACAAGAAGCCGGCAACGATTGTGGGAGTCACGCCATTGGCGTTTGCGAGCCTCGGCGGCCAGCGTCCCGACGTCTGGATTCCGATCGCCCAGCAGCCTTATTTTGTCGATGGCAGCAGCGTCCTGACCGATCCGTCGAATTCTGCGGTAAGGATGTGGGGCAGGCTTGCGCCGGGAGTGAAAGCCAAGGTGGCTGAACAGGAATTGCGCGGGTTGACCAACGAACTGCGCAAGCAGCATCCCAAGGACATTTGGGACGACGAATATCTCCAAAGTTCACCGGGCGGCCATCTGCAGGTGATGCAACCGGCAATGTACCAGGTGGCGGCGATGGTTTCAGTCCTGACCCTTCTGATTTTGGCGGTGGCGTGCGCGAACCTCGGCGGCCTGCTATTGGCCAAGGCTGTCACCCGGCAACATGAGATGGAAATCCGGGTGGCGATCGGAGCCGGCCGATGGCGGCTCTTCAGGCAGTTATGCACGGAGAGCCTGTTGCTCGCTGTGCTGGGCGCGTGGGCGGGGCTTGCACTGGGGTGCGTTGTGCTCGAAGTCGCCTTGCGGCAGTTGGATGCTCCGAAATGGCTGAGCGCAACGCCGGACTGGCGGGTACTGATCTTCACGGGAGGTGTTACGCTGTTCGCCGCTATGTTCTTCGGCCTCGCGCCGGCCATCCAAATTGCGCGGCAAAAGCACCGGCGGACCACGGCTCGGCAGATCCTCGTGGGCGCCCAGGTGGCGGGCAGTTGTGCGCTGTTGATTGTGGCGGGCCTGCTGGTCAGGGCGGCGCAACACGCGCTGTTCACCGATCCTGGATTTGGCTACGAACAGTTGTTATCAATCGATTCGCAACTAGGCCAGCATGGCTACAAGCCCGCGGCGGCAAAAGCATATCTGGACCAGATGCAGAGCAGGCTGGCGGCAGCGCCCGGTGTTCTTTCGGTGTCACTGGTCAGGCTCCCACCCCTGGGGCATGCGGTTTCTTACGCGAACCAGGAGATTGGCGGCCACCAGGTGCTTGTCTATCCAAACTGGGTCGATCCCGGTTTTTTCAGGACGATGGGGATTCCACTACTGATGGGGCGAACCTTCTACCAGGGCGAAAAGCATGCGGTGATTGTGGGCCAATCCTTCGCGCGGCAGCAGTGGCCTGGACAGAACCCGGTGGGCCAGCTGATAGGCGACGGACCGCAGAAGGACATGGTGGTGGGTGTGGTTGGCGATGCCCGCGTGAATGCATTAAACGAAGATGACGCGGTGGAGCAGTATTGGCCCGCGCAATTGGACGATATGCCGGGAATGGTAGTGATGGTGCGGACAGCCGGCGCGCCCGGCGCCCTCTCTCCTGTTGCAAAATCCATCAGCGAAAGCCTCGACCCGAAGTTGTTTCCTGAGATGAGGCAGATCAGGTTGCTCTACCGAGACCAGGTGGTAGTTATTGAGCAAATCGCATCTGCGGTGAGCGTAATTGGACTCGTAGCCGTATTGCTGGCTGGAGTGGGGATCATCGGACTGGTCAGCTTCACTGTCTCGCAGCGAACCAAGGAGATTGCCATCCGCATCGCTCTGGGTGCCAAGCCTGCGGCCGTGCTGTCTTCCGTGTTGCGCCAGTACTGGTGGCCAGTCGCAATCGGTCTGGTGGCAGGCGCCAGCGGCGCAGCCGCCGCTTCCCGTATTCTCCGCCGGGCGCTCTATGGGGTCAGCAACCTGGATCCCATCGGCTATTCGGGTGCCATCGCTGTGCTGATTTTGATTGTTGCTTTAGCCGCACTGCTGCCTGCGCGCCGTGCACTGCGGCTGGATTTGGCGAAGACCCTGCGCTACGAGTAAGCCCCGGCACCCGATTTACGAGAAAAGCGGACAGCGGGCATAAGTCCGCAAGTTCGGCGCCGAGTTTGTTGAGCGGGAGGCGCGGGCGCGGCCGACATCCGCTATGCTTGGCGGCATGGGCTTGCCGGCCAGGGATCGGGAACTGGTGCAGATTGTGGATGCGTCGCTGGCTGAGGCGGCGCGGCAGGCGGGGGAGTGGCTGGTGTGCCGGCTGGGGTGCACGCAGTGCTGTTATGGCGCGTTTGCGATCAATGAACTGGACGCTCTGCGGTTGCGAACGGGGATGGAAACGCTGCGGATCGCAGAACCGGCGCTGGCAGCGGCGATTGAGATGCGGGCGCGGGCGTGGATTGCTGAGCATGGAGCGGATTTTCCGGGGGATCTTGAGACGGGGACGCTGGGCACATCCGGCGAGGAGCAGGAACGCTTTGAGGGTTTCGCCAATGAAGCGGCATGCCCGGCGCTCGACCCGGCAACCGGCCGATGCGATGTGTACGCGTGGAGGCCGATGACGTGCCGGGTGTTCGGCCCGCCGGTGCGCATGGATGCCGGCGTAGGGGATTCTCTTCGCCTCACGGACGAGGACCTGTCCGTGGGGGCGCTGGGGCACTGCGAGCTTTGCTTTCATGGGGCCAGCGAGGCGGAGGTTGTGGCGTGCGAGATGACGGTTCCGCATGAGCTGGAAGCTGAGGTGCTCGCGGAGATTGAGAGCAAGGGCGAGACGGTGGTGGCGTTTGCGGTGTTGCGGTAAGGGTGGCCGCTCGCGCGATAGACTGAGGTCAAGGAAGATCCGATGCCAACGCGCCCCTGCTGGGCTGAGATCAGCACCCGTTCCCTGGAAGAAAACTTCCGATTTCTCATGAACCTGGCGGCTCCCCACGCAGAGTTGCTGGCGATTGTAAAGGCGGACGCCTATGGGCACTCGCTGGCGCTGTGCGCGCCGGCGGTGGCGCGCGCGGGGGCGCGATGGCTGGGCGTGACTTCTGTGGAGGAAGGCGTCGCGGCGCGCGCGTTGTGTCCCGAGGCGCGGGTGCTGGTGATTGGCGGCGTCTTCCCAGGGCAGGGCGCAGATCTGATTCGGCTGGGGCTGACGGCCGTGGTGTGGGAAGCCTGGCAACTGGACGAGCTGGAAGGCGCGGTGCGCGCGGCAGGTGCGCAATCGGAATCGGTGCCAGTGCATTTGGAAATCGATACCGGGATGAGCCGGCAGGGTGTGGGGCTCGACGGGCTGCAGCCGATGCTGGCACGGTTCGGCGCAGCGTCGCCGCTGAGGCTGGAAGGCGTGATGACGCATCTGTTCGCCGCGGACGAGGCGGACGGCGCCACTACCGATGCGCAGTTTGCACAATTGGACCAGGCGCTGGAACGGATCGCAGCCGCGGGACTGCATCCGGAGTGGCTGAACGTGGGGAATTCCGCGGCACTGCTGGGCGGCAAGACCGGCCAGTTGGTGAATATGGCCAGCCGCTATGGGATGAAGGCGCTGATCAGACCGGGGCTGGCGCTGTATGGGTTGGCGCCTCGCTATGACGGGGAATTCGAGGCCGGACATGAGCCGGAGTCGGTTGCGGCGGCGCGCTTGCGGTTGCGGCCGGTGATGAGCTGGAAGACATCGGTGGTGGGGGTGCGGCCAGTTCCAGCGGGCGCAGTGGTGGGGTATAACGGCACGTTTGTCGCCACCGAACCGATGCGCCTGGCGCTCCTCGCGGTTGGATATGGGGACGGGCTCGACCGGCGCCTGGGGAACCATTTCAGCCTGCTAGTGCGCGGAGAGCGAGCGCCGCTGGTGGGCCGCATCAGCATGGACCAGGCNNGACGATTTCGGCGTTCGACCATGCCGAGGCTGCGGGGACGATTCCGTGGGAGATTTTTACGCGGATCGGTGCGCGGGTGAGGCGGGTCGAGGTTTAGTCGATTCCCGGGTCTCAAAGGCAAGACCTGGGGCACGCGGCAGCGAGTTTATCCAGCGGCAGTTGTCACTTGCGGGCAGAACGCGGCCAGGCTGGTGGCGCTCTGGACGGCGGCGATCATGGCTTCGGTTCCCATGCAGGAGTTGAGGAGCATGTGGTAGAGGCTTCGGGAGCACCACTCCTGCTGATAGAACTTGCGGATGACGGCAGCGCGGCGCTTATCGGAGGCAGCGAGGTGCTGGTCGGCCTGGGAAGCCTTTTCTGGAAAGGCGCGCATGAACCATTCGCGCTTGGCCGAGGCGGTGGCATAGACGAAGACGTGGAATGAGCCCGGCTGCCCGGCCAGCGCACAGGCAGCGCCGCGACCCACGAGCACGCAATTGCCCTCCTTGGCAGCCTTCAGAATTTCCTGGCGCATGAGCGACAACATTCGTTCCGAGTCGAAGACCTGGTCTTCGGAGAGGCCGCTCATGGAATAAGACGAGTCGTGCCAGAAGACCTTGCCGTAGCGGTAGTACCAGGGGTCGAGACGCTCATCGTACTTGGCGGCCAGCTCGGGAGAGACGCCGGCGGCACGGGCCGCGGCGCACGGCAATTCCGCGTCCATAAGGCGCCAGCCAAGGTGGGCAGCCAGGTCGTGAGCGAACTCTCCTCCGCGCGAACCGGATTCGCGTTCGACCGTGATGACACGGATGGGTGCGTGCGCCATGACGATGAATCCCCCCGTCACAGGCACTATACATCGGAACAGCCTCAGGGCAAAAGGGGCGGGGAGTGGGGTCAGTTTGAAGAGGCGTACTCTCCAGGGCTAAAGCCGACGCGGCTGCAAATAAATTCTGGCCATACCTTGACGGTCTACACAACTTTGTTGTAGATAATCATAGTATGGGTAAACCGAATGATCTCGTACAAGGCACGCTCGACCTGCTGATCCTGAAAACGCTGCGGCCCGAAGCCATGCACGGCTGGGCGATAGGCAAGCGCATCCAGCAGGTTTCCGGCGAGGTGCTGCAGGTGCAGCAGGGCTCGCTTTATCCCGCCCTGCACCGGCTGGAGCAGCAGGGATGGATCAAGGCCAAATGGGCGGAGAGCGAGACGGGACGGCAGGCCAAGTTCTACTCGCTGACGGCCGCCGGGCGCGGGCAGTTGGAGAAAGAGACAGCCAACTGGGCGCGGCTTTCGGCGGCGATCGATTTGATCATGGGCGAGGCGTGAAGGGGCTGCGATGCGCTGGCTTGCACAGTTGCGGATGCGGATTCAGATGCTGTTTGGACGCGGTAAAGCTGCAGCGCGCCTCGACGACGAGTTGCGCTTTCACCTGGAGCGGCAGATTGCCGAGAACGTAGCCGCGGGAATGACGATAGAAGAGGCCCGTTATGCGGCGCTGCGGACCTTCGGCAACCCGGCACTCCTCCGCGAGCAGACGCGAGCAACGTGGAACTGGAACTGGCTGGAGTTGCTGATGCGGGATGCGCGTTACGGCGTGCGTTCACTGCGCCGCACGCCCGGTTTTTCCCTGATCGCAATCGCCGTGATGGCCTTGTGCATCGGCGCTGCGACGTCGCTGTTCACGGTGGTGCGCTCAGTGCTGCTGAGACCGCTTCCCTTCCGAGATCCCGGCCGTATGGTGATGCTCTACGAGCATTTTCGTGCTCCCGGCATGAATGCGCAGGGGTTCAACTACAACAGCGCTGCTGCGGCCGACTTCTACGACTGGCAAACGCAGACCCATGGTTTTGACGGCATGGCTGCATGGCGCTGGTGGCAGTTCAACCTGACGGGAGAGCGCGGAGAATTGCCGGAGCTGGTGAGCGCGCGCGGCGGAACCTGGAATCTATTCCCGCTGCTGGGCGTCCCTGCGGCCATCGGGCGCACGTTTCTCGAGAGCGAAGATCGTACGGACGCAAATGCCGTCATGCTGACGTGGAGCCTGTTCGAGAGGCGCTTCGGCGGGGATCCTTCGATCGTCGGCAGGCAGATCCATCTCGACGACAAACTTTATACGGTGGTCGGCGTGCTGCCGAAGTGGTTTACCTACCCCGATGCGAATGTGCAGGTTTGGGTCACATTTGCGTCGGGCGTGCCTCCCTTGGTTTTGCAGCACCATGACTTTCACTTCAGCCATGTGGTGGCGCGATTGAGGCCAGATGTCAGCCTGGCAAGCGCACTCGGACAGGTTGGGGCGGTGCAGTACCGCCTGCATATGCAGAACCTGAATGCGCCGGTGGCTGAAGATGTTGCTGCGCGGACCCTCAACGACGATCTGGCGCGGGATGTGAGTAAGCCGCTGCAGCTCCTGATGTGCGCAGTTGCGTGCTTGTTACTGATCGGCTGCTTGAACGTTGCCAACCTGCTGGTGGCGCGTGGCGCGGCACGGCAAAAGGAAATGGCTATCCGGGGCGCGCTGGGCGCTCAGCGCGTGACGCTCATCCGGGCGCAGTTGACCGAATGCCTGTTGATCTGTCTGGCGGGTGGAGTGGGCGGGGTGTTGTTGTCGCTCGCTGCCACCAATTGGTTAGCCCGTGCGTGGAAGGACCTACCCAGCGCCGAAGGCATTCAGGTTGATGGCGTTGTGCTGGGCTTCGCCTGCGCGCTGGTTTTCGTTGCTGCATTGGTGGCAGGCCTTCTGCCCGCAATCTCCTCCACCGGCAAGGCCGTTTTCGCCGTGCTCCAGTCCTCTTCGCGCACCGTCGGCGGCAACCTATCGAGCACCGTGCTCCGCAAGACGCTGCTCACGGTCGAGATTGCAGTCACCGTGATCTTGCTCATCGCCGCTGGCCTGTTGCTGAAGACCTTCGTCCACCTGCGAGCCACAAACCTCGGCTGCACGACGGAAAATGTCCTCACTGTTGGCTACAGCCTGCCCCAGCAGCGGTACGGCAGCGCAGCGAAGGTGAATGCCTTCAATGAAACGCTGCTCCAGCGTGTACGGGCTTTGCCGGGTGTACGTGCCGCAGCGCTCGGGTCGACCGTCCCGGGAACTGGACCCGGCGGCGACGATACATTCACGATTCTTGAGCATCCGCCTCTCGCTCCCGGCACTGCGATGCCCGACGCGATGACCCGATGGACTGATCCGCAATATTTCAGCGCATTGCAGGAATCGTTGCTGAGTGGCCGTTTCTTTACCGGCGACGACCGCGCTGGCCGGCCGAAGACCGTAATCATCAATCGCCAGTTGGCCGAGGAGTACTTCCCCGGTGAAAATCCGCTGGGCAGACACCTGCACTTGGTTGCTGAGGAGTTCGGCGATTATCAGGTCGTAGGGGTGGTCGCCGACACGCTATATAAGGTGGGTCAGCCTGCCAAGCCGACCATGTACTTCTCCGTGCTGAACGGTGGGAACTACACAGAATTGAGCCTTGCGGTAAGGACGGCGTCTGATCCGCTGGCAATGTCCATTCCGATCCAGAAACAGATTGCGGCCCTCGATCCCCAGTTGCCCGTCTACGACGTCCTTACGATGGATCAGATTGTCGGCCAGTCCCTCGACAACCAGAGCTTGAGTGCCACGATAGTGCTGGCATTCGCGATTTTATCGCTCGTTCTGGCTTCCGTTGGCTTGTACGGCGTTCTCTCCTACCTGATGACGCAGCGAACAACGGAACTCGGCGTTCGCTTGGCGCTGGGTGCGCAGCGAGGTCAGCTGCTCCGGCTGATCCTGTTCGATGGTTTGCGGCCGGCAATCCTCGGGCTGGCGCTCGGATCCGCAGCCAGTGCCGGCGTCACGCAACTGATTCGCTCCATGCTGTATGACACCAGGCCGCTCGACCCTGAGGTCTACGCCGCAGTGACCATTACGCTGCTGATGGTAGCCACTTTGGCCTGCATGATTCCCGCCTGGCGAGCATCGCGGCTTGACCCGATGCAGGCGCTGCGAACGGAATAGGCGCAGGAGGCGAATTCTCCTGCGCCTATTCGTGCCTTATCAACCGGCTTTCGTGCTTACTGCGTGACGGGTTGCGCGGGCGGCTCCTTAGGCGTCTTTAAATGAGGCGCGTTCGGCGCGGGAGACGCGAGGGGCGAAGGCGGCTCTGACGGAAATCCGGACCCTTTCTTGATGCGCAGGTCGCCGTTGTCCGCGCGGAGGGTGATCTTCTGTGCTCCGGAACCAATCTTGCCGGTGACATTCTTGCTTTCGTCGCCGCTGATGGTGAGCGCAAAGTCTGAAACGACATCCCCGTTGCGGGTATGGCCGTCCACGCTGGCCGAGGCGTTGGGCGGGAGGGTCACTTCCACGTCGCCCTTTCCATTGCTCGCTTCCACACTGTAGGCGCCGGCCGGCTCAACCGAGATGCGGCCGTCGCGGTCTTCAACGAAAGTGTCGCCGTAGATTTCGCTCAGGTCGACGTCCTTGGAGTGGGTTTCCACGCGCACCTGCCCTTTGGCTTCGGTGACCCGCAGGTCATCGGAGTCCAGGGTCAGGTCGCCGGGCAGCTGCGCAACCTGGAGGTCGGTGACAGAGGTGTGCAGATGGATGGGCCCGACGACGTTTTCCAGATGCACATCGCCCAGGATTTCGCCGCTCTGGGTGATCTTGCCCTTGACTTCGGAGAGGGTGAGGTCGTTGCAGTCGCCGTTGAGGGTGATGTCGCCGTTGACCTGGTGGGCGGAAAAGTCGTGTTTGCTGTTGGAGAAGTGGATTTGGACGGGGCCGTTGATGGAGCTGAGGTGCACATCGCCGCGCTCAGCATTGACGCCGATGCCGCCGCCGAGGCCGGCTGCGGTGATATCTCCCCTGCCGGCATTGACTGTGACCTTGGCCGAC
>PMOF01000040.1:616-2382 GCA_003162495.1 Acidobacteriaceae bacterium | reverse complement strand
TCACGTCCCCGCGAGGATTCTGAATCTCGATGGCGGCGTTGGCGGGCACCTGGTTAATGAGTGTCTGCTGGTCGAGGTCCCGCTCCGGCTGGCCGAAGGTGTTAAAGAAGTCGTCTCCCTGATCGCCAAACTGGGCGCGCAGCGGTCCCCAGAAGTTGTTCCAGCCGGCAGCGCCAAAGCCCAGAATGGCGAGCAGGATGAGGATTCCGACAAAGCTGCCGCTACGGCGCACGGGGGTTTCTCGGCGCATGTCGATGGCCCACTCGCCGAGCAGAGCCAGGCCCGCGCCGATCAGCAGCAGCGGCCACCAGTGGCCGTACCATGCCCAGAAGCTGCTGGCGGCGATGTGGCCGGTGGCCACGAGCAGGGCGATGATGCCAATGAAGATGAGAATGATGGGGCCGACCACGGAGGGCACGCGGGGGCCATAGGCACCCATGTAGCCCGCCTTCCACACGTGGCGCTGCGCTTTCCAGGCGTCGCGCTGGGCGCGCCAGGCAGCTTTCTGCTGTTCGCGGTAGATGCGGTACTGGGTCTTGGGATCGTAAGGGGGCGGGGGGTAGCCGCCGCCGGGAGGCATGTTGGGAGGAGCGCTGCTCATGATTTGCCTCCGTCAGCGTCATCGCCAAAGGGATGAGGGCGGGTGGTCACAATAGAGGATGAAGCCGCGGCTGTGGGGTCAACTCCTCCGGGAAATGGCCGGTTGGGGTCGTATCCCGGATAGGGCGTACCCGGCGGATAGGGGCCTTGCGGCGGGGGAAAGCCGCCTTCTGCGGTGAGGGCGGCGCGCTCCGCCAGCAATAACGTGCCGAACGTGATCAGCAGTAGCGGCCAGAACAAATGCCAAAAATGGTTGATGACATGGATCTGGTGCAGCAGCGCAAGCACGCCCACCAGCAGAATCAAGACCGGGCCGCGCAGGCGGCGAATCAGGATATAACGGCTCATTTTGAACCTCCACGCGAATCTCCGAGACGGCGAACGAAAAGCCAGACGCCTATACCGATCAACAGCAGGGGCCAGGTGAACTCAATCAGGCGGCCGGAGAAGATATCCAACTGCCCAAGCAGAAACAACAAGCCGAGAGCGATCAGAACTACGGCGCCGATGGGCTCCTTGCGCCGCCAGAAGAGCGGCGGCACGGGCGGAACTGGCGGTACGGCGGGATCGACATAGCCGCTCGCGGGCGGCGTGTATGGCGGCTGCCATGAACCCTGGTAAGGTGTCTGGTATGCACCCGTAGCATCCGGAGGCTGGTACCCACCAGGAGGCTGCGACGCTGGATTGGGCTGGGCGGCGCCAAATCCAGGCTGAGCCGTGCCGTAACCGGGGCCTGGCTGTCCGGGATAACGCGGTGACTTGCCGAGGTTGAGCCAGTTGCCGACCTCGTTAAGGCCGAGCGGATCGGGCGGCGGCTGGCCGTCGCGCAAAGCTTTGGCGGTGTGGAAGGCCTCAAACGACTGGTAGAGGACCCACGCGCCGATAAAGATGCCAAAGATAGGGTGATACTCCGAGATGCTGACCAGCACGGCGAAGATGACCACGTGGATCAGCCCCTTGAAGAACTGGCCGTTGTACATAGCCCCGACGCCGGGAATGAGGCCCAGCACGGCGGCTGCCGAGGGGTTGGGCCCGCCGGTGGGCACCGCGAAGGGCTGTTGGAAGGCTTGCCACGAGGTCGCGCAAGGCTCGCAGAGAACCTGCCCTCCCGGCACGGTGCGGACGCAGGCGGCACAGAGCGCCTTGCCGCAATTCTGGCAAAAGGC
>PMOF01000040.1:0-530 GCA_003162495.1 Acidobacteriaceae bacterium | reverse complement strand
TCGTTAGTCGCCGGGGTCACCGACTGCTGGGGAGGGTCCACGCGGGAGCCTCCCTCCTTGCGGACGGGATTTTGTTGCGACGTGCCCGGCGGATTGGGTTGTGCATCTTTGCGCTTTTCATTGTCGGTGTCCTCGCCCTCGGTGCGACGCAGTTCCCGCATCCTGGACTCAACCTCATAGACAAAGCGGAGGTGGTCGTAATAACGGATGATGGGGGTGGAGGCCATGGTCAGGCGCCGCTCCATGAAAGAGCGGACGGCGGTGGGCCGCAGATCGGCCAGCCTGAGGGCGCTCAAGCGTACGCCGGTCAGGTTGAGCGTCAGGGCGATGGTGAAGAAGGCCATGGCGGCGGTCATCAGCAGACGCGGCTCGGCATAGCGGCGGGCTTGCCCCACAAAGCCGGGACGCTGCCAGGCCGGAGGTATGGGCAACACATGAGCGAGGCCAGGCACGAGGCCGAAGCCGTCCACTTGGCCGGGGCCGGTCTGGGCAAGAATCCTGTCCAGCAGGCCGGCGGGAACTTCCGGCTC
>PMOF01000199.1:2290-8357 GCA_003162495.1 Acidobacteriaceae bacterium | reverse complement strand
ACCGAGCCCTCGCAAAACCAGTCCACGATGCGCTTGACGGCGCGCCCGGCCACCTTTTGCCGCGTCTCCGCGGGCCGATAAACAAAGGTGCGGTTCTCCACCGCATGGGCCAGGTAGCCTTTTTCTTCAAGCCGGCGCAGAACGGTGCGAATCGTGGAGTCTTTGAGCGGACGGCCCAGCTCCTCGCGCACCTGCTCCGCGGTAATCCGCGCATTGCGCCAGATGATCGAAAGAATGCTTCTTTCCAGTTCGCCCAACTCCGACGGATCGTGAGTCAATTGAGTGTTACTCGTCATAATGTTACTGACTGTAGCACACAAGATCGGTGAGCGCGCAAGTCCTTTTTAAATTTTATTTTTTAGAGTTCGCCGTTATACCGCCGCCGCAACCGCCTGCCGCACCGCCGCCGTCAGCTTGGGATCGTCAGGTAAAAATATCTGAAAAACCGTTCCCGAAGACTTCTCCCGCGCAGCCACGCTCTTGTGGGATGCCGCGCGGCTGCGCACATGCACCAGTCCGCGGTGCTTCACAATGATCTCGTGACTCACCCACAGGCCCAGGCCGGTGCCGGTTACTTCCTTGGTGGTGAAGAAAGCCTCAAACACATGCTCGCGCACCGCTTTCTCCATGCCTGACCCGGTGTCCGCCACCACAAAGCGGACCCCTGTCTGAGCAGGGTCCTTCCAATTCCGCGAGCGCCGCGCGCGCACCAGCAGGCGTCCGCCGGCGCTGGTGGCGTCAATCGAATTGCCCACCAGATTCGCAAACACCTGGCGGACCTCTCCGGCAAAGCAGAAAAGGTCCACCGCCGGGTCGTAATCCCGTTCCACTTCGATGTTGAGCGTATGCAAACGGCCCTGATAGAGGCTCAGCACCGAATCCAGCAGTTCCCCCATATTGGCGCGCGCCGGCAGCGTGGATTGCCGGTAGAAACGAAGCGTCTGCTGGGTAATTTCCGAAATGCGCCGGGCCTCATGCTCGGCCATCACCACGTAGCCGAGCGCCCGTTCCTCAAGCTCGCAAAAGTTTCGCAGCAGGAAGAGCACGTTGGTGATCGCCTCCAGCGGATTGTTGATCTCGTGCGCGATGGAGGCGGCGAGCCGCCCCGTCGCCGCCAGCTTTTCGGTTTTGCGCAGCGCCTCTTCGCTCCGTTTGCGCTCGCTCGCATCGAGCACGATGACACCCACCCAGCGCACATGCTCCGGCGTGGTCCGCACCGGGTAGCCGCTGGCCAGCCAGGTCCATGGCCGGTTGGGCTTGCCGCTCTCACCGCTCAATTCCAGGTTGCGCACCGGAGTCTCTTCAGAAAAGATGCGCTGCACTGTATCTTCCAGCTCCTGGGCCACCGGCTGCGGCAGCAGCTCGGGCAGCGTCTTTCCCAGGTGGCGATTGAGCGCAATCCCGGTCATATCCGCAAAAATCTGATTCACCCGCACAATTCTGCAGCGGCGATCGAAGAATGCCAGCCCGATGGGCGCATTGGCCAGCATCGAGTCCAGCATGGAGAGAGTATCGTTGAGGCCCGATCGCTGTTCCGCGATCGATGCGACCATGCAGTTAAATGCCTCGATCAGGTCCCCTATCTCGCTGTGTACGGTCACGGGCAGTGGGAAGTTGCCGCTTTGTTCCGGCGAGTTCATCAGCGCGCGCGTGCCCCTGAGCAAGGTGGCCAGCGGACCCGAAATGGCGCGGGCCATCGACCACACCAGCAACCCCGACGCCACAATCCAGATGCTGCCGAAGATCACCGTAGCGCGCAATATCCCGCTCAGTTCCTGACGATCCCAGGCGCGATCCGACTCGACCCAGGCAAACCCGCGCAACTCACCGCCCACTAAAATGGGTTTCACGCCTTCCCATCGATCGTCTCCCAGAGTGAAGACGGTGGGCTGGTCCCTGGTCATGCGCGGAATCTGCGCGCGCTCCACCAGATCGAGCGTATGCTGTTCCGGTTCCCCCGCGCTCACAAAAAGCATGTTCCCGGCCGGATCCGTGACCTTGGCGAAGGCCACGCTGGGCGCCTCGCCCATCATTTTCACTGAAGGCCCAATCCAGCTCACGCGGTCATGCAGCAAGGCTTCCTGGGCCTGAAGCGCTAGGGAATTAGCCTGATGCGCCAGCCGTTGCTGCGCGCGCTGATTCACTTCGTTCGTTTGGCGGCTAATCAACACTCCCGCGAACAGCCCCAGTGACAGCAGTTCCAGCAGCACGACACTTGCCAGCATCTGCCATCGAATTGATCGCGGCCACCAACGTAACTGCAACGCAAGCCCTCCGCCAAATAAAGCTCAGTCTACCGGATTCGGCGCCAGCGCAGCATTGGAATCCCGCCCTGCGGCAAGCGCGGCGGCGATCAGGCGCCCATGGAATCGCCCGTTCTCAATGAAGATTTCGTTGGTCCTGGAGCCTGCCACAATCACTCCCGCCAGGTAGACGCCCGGCACATTGCTCTCCAGCGTCTTCTCATCGCAAACCGGCAGCCGGTCGGGACCTTCGAAACGCACTCCCAGTCCTTCCAGAAAATCGAAGTCCGGGTGGTATCCGGTCATCGCAAAGACGAAATCGTTCTTGATCGTCACCAGGCCCTCCTGCGTCTCCACCATCACCGCGTCCGGCGTAATCTCCACCACATCCGAATTGAAATAGGCCTTGATCTCCCCATTCTTGATGCGGTTTTCAATGTCCGGCTTGATCCAGTACTTCACATGCGGCGTGATGCCTGGCCCGCGGTAAACCAGCGTGACCCGCGCCCCGCTCCGCCAAAGTTCCAGTGCGGAAATGGCCGCAGAATTCTTGCCCCCGATCACCACCACATCCATCTCAAAATAGGGGTGCGGATCGACGTAATAGTGGAGCACTTTGCTCAACTCTTCGCCGGGAATTGCCATGAAGTTGGGCAGATCGTAGTAGCCGGTGGAAAGAGCCAGCTTGCGGGTGTGGAGGATTCCCGGCCGGCCGAAGCGGTCCTTGATCTGGACCACGAAGTCCCAGTCGGCGCCTGTCACGCGCTCCACGCACTGGTATTGGCGAATATCCAGCCGATAATGTGCGGCCACCAGGCGGTAATACTGCAGCGCCTCATTGCGCGTGGGCTTGGCGTTGGGGCTGGGAAACGGAATGTCGCCAATCTCCAGCAACTCCGGCGTGGTGAAGAAGGTCATGTGCGACGGATAATGGAAGAGCGAATTGCACACGCATCCCTTGTCTACCAGCACCACTCGAAAGCCCGCCTTTTGCGCCTCGATCGCGCAAGCCAGCCCTGTCGGCCCCGCACCTACCACCAAAAGATCAAAAATCTCTTCCTGCGGAACCGCTGATTCCGGTTTCAAGTCGTTCATGGTTATAGCTTAGGGCATGTCAGGCGCCCGTTGGGAGCGGAAGGCTTCTCGGCCTTAATTGATCTCGAAATGGTAGAATGGTAGAATCAAACGGCAGAAAGGTAGAACTTAAATGGCCTTAAGCATCAAGAACGAAGAGGCAGAGCGGGTTGTCCGCGAACTGGCAGACCGCAGAGGTTTGAGCTTGGTGACCGCAATCACTCAAGCCGCGCAGGAGACCCTCGATCGGGACAGAGCACAGGCTGAGAGCCGCAGCGGGAAACAGGGCCTCGCCGCCTGGCTAATGGACATAGCACGCGAAACCGCGCCACTCATGAACGACGGCCGGACAACCAAAGAACTCTTCGACGAACTTTACGATGAAGAGACAGGCCTGCCCAAATGATCATCGATTCATCTGCACTCATTGCCATCCTGCGTGGTGAACCCGAGGCGCAAGCCTTCTCTGAGTCAATTGAAAAGGCGGAGTCCGTTCGCATATCCGCTGGAACCCTCTTTGAAGCGTCGATGGTGGCGGATAAGTTTGGCAGTCCAAAACTAAGCGCCCGATTTGACGAAACAGTCGAACACTCAAGGATGATCATAGAGCCGTTCACCGCTGCCCAGGCCAGAATCGCCCGCCAAGCCTACCGCGACTACGGCAAAGGCAGCGGCCATCCCGCCAACCTTAACTTCGGCGACTGCTTCAGCTACGCGCTGGCCCGCGACAAACGCGAGCCGCTGCTCTACAAGGGCGACGATTTCGTGCACACGGATTTGCGGCCGGCATAACGCGACTGGCCTCTAGCGAAGCTCAGCCGCAACGTACAAACCTCCCTCGCATCCATTACCCTAGAGAATGCAGAGGGAGCCTCCATGACCGTCATCCGCCAGGAAGATTTCATCGCCAGCGTCGCAGGCGCGTTGCAGTACATCAGCTACTACCACCCGGCGGATTACATCACCAGCCTGGCCAAGGCCTATGAGCGCGAGCAATCCCATGCGGCCAAAGACGCGATGGCGCAGATCCTCATCAACAGCCGCATGTGCTTCGAGGGTCACCGACCCATCTGCCAGGACACCGGCATCGTGAATGTTTTTGTCAAAGTGGGCATGGACGTTCGCTTCGAAGCCGGCCCCGGCGAAAAGCCGCTCGATCTGCAGGAAATGGCCGATCAAGGTGTCCGCCGCGCCTATCTCGATCCCGACAACAAGCTGCGCGCCTCCATCCAGGCCGACCCGGCCGGCAAGCGAATTAACACCAAAGACAACACCCCCGCCGTGGTCAACGTCGAACTGGTCAAAGGCGCAACCGTCGATGTGACCGTTGCGGCCAAGGGCGGCGGCTCTGAAGCAAAAAGCAAATTCGCCATGCTCAACCCATCTGACTCGGTGGCGGAATGGGTATTGAAGACCGTCCCCACCATGGGCGCGGGCTGGTGCCCGCCGGGCATGCTCGGCATCGGCATCGGCGGCACGGCGGAGAAAGCCATGCTGCTGGCCAAGCTGTCGCTCATGGATCCAATCGACATCCAGGAGCTGATTGCGCGCGGTCCCGTAACCACGGCCGAGAAGCTGCGCGTGGAACTCTACGACAAAGTGAACCGGCTGGGCATTGGTGCGCAGGGCTTGGGCGGCCTGACGACCGTGCTCGACGTCAAGGTGCTCGACACGCCGGCCCACGCCGCCAACCTGCCGGTGGCGATGATTCCCAACTGCGCAGCCACCCGCCACGCGCACTTTGTCCTGGACGGCTCCGGCCCTGTCTATCTCGATCCGCCCAATCTCAGCGACTGGCCCACACTGACCTACGACGTATCCGGCGCCCGCTCGGTGAACCTGGACACCGTGACTCGCGCCGAGGCAGCCACTTGGAAACCGGGCGAGGTGCTGCTATTGTCCGGCAAGCTACTCACGGGCCGCGACGCCGCGCACAAGCGCATGACCGACATGCTCAGCCGCGGCGAGAAGCTGCCCGTCGACTTCCGCGACCGCTTCATCTACTATGTGGGCCCCGTCGATCCGGTGCGCGACGAAGTGGTCGGACCGGCCGGCCCCACCACCGCCACGCGCATGGACAAGTTTACTCGCCAGATGCTGGCCGAGACCGGCCTGCTGGGCATGGTGGGCAAGGCTGAGCGCGGTCCGGCGGCGATTGATGCCATCCGTGAATTTGGCGCGGTCTATCTGATGGCCGTGGGCGGCGCGGCCTACCTGGTTTCAAAGGCCATTCAAAGCTCGCGCCTGATGGCGTTTCCAGATCTCGGCATGGAAGCCATCTACGAGTTCGTGGTGCGCGACATGCCGGTGACCGTAGCGGTCGACTCCAAAGGCACCAGCGTTCACAACACGGGCCCGGCAGAGTGGCAGCAGCGCATCGCCGGCATTCCAATTCTGCAATCGTAACCAGAATCGTGTCCGACTCGCGCATCGGGATTTCGTGAGAGGCAAGTTATGTATGAAGTGATACTCAAGCGGTTCGACCAGCCCGATGAGGTCCGGACCTTTGAAAAGGGAAAGTTTGAACTGGTGCATATCGGCGGAATGACCATTGGCCGCGCCACTTATGGCCCGGGCTGGAAGTGGTCAGTCCATGTGGGCCGCGCTCTGGGCAAAGCAAGTTGCGATGTGGAGCACGTCGGAATCGTGATCTCGGGCCGCGCCACCGCAGCCATGGACGACGGTCGCGTGTTCGAAATGAAGCCCGGAGACATCTTCTACATTGAGCCGGGCCACGACAGTTGGGTGGT
>PMOF01000199.1:0-2263 GCA_003162495.1 Acidobacteriaceae bacterium | reverse complement strand
TAGTCCCTATTCCCTGGTCCCTGGGTTTTCTACTGCCTGCCAAACCGGTACACGAGCCCGGCCGAGTAGCCCAGATTGTTCTGCAAAGTCGATCCGAATCCGGTCAGGTAGTATTCCGGTGCAACGCGCAACCCGAGATTCGGCGCAATATTGAATTCGAAAATGCCGGCGGCGCTGGCGGCATAGGTGGACGCGTCTGGATAAAGCACGCCTAGAGTGCCGAAACCGCCCGTATCGCCGGTGAAATTGCCATAGGTATACCCGCCCATGACCCGTCCGGAGATGGAATATTTGGGCTGCAAGTAGAAGCGGTAAGTAGGTCCAATCAGGCCGGCGTACTGGCTGATGGTCGGTTTGGTCTGGCCCACATCGCCCGCGGGAGGAGTGCCCTGATCGGGTCGGATGAAGGGAGTGCCGTAATATCCACGGCCGTCCAGGGTCATACCGAATCGCTCATTGAAGTAGCGCGTGATCCCACCGTTCCAGTCGTACTCGTTGACCCGCTGCAAGGTGTTCCCCGGCGTGAAACGCAGGTAGCCTGCACCGATGTACCCATCATAACGATGATCGTAGATTTCGTGGATCGCCGCGATGCGGCGCTGCTCGCGGCGGCTCCGGATGCGAGCCTGCACGCTCAGTTGGGGCTGGTTCTGAGCCGCCGGCGGTTCCGTCTGGGCCTGGATACCAGAGGCAGGCGAATCAGAAGCAAGGGAATCGGATGCAAGGGGTTCAGATGCGGGGGGCTGCGACGAAGGGTTGCTGCTCGCACTCAAGCTCTGGGCAAAAATGGGTTGCATGGCTGGCAGTCCCAGCGCCAGCAAAAAGGCAAGACGGCGAAAAGAAAACATCGGGTTCGGGTTACCTCCACGGGAGTACGGAAGCCCACCCCAAGGCAGCGCTCCCCCCATAGGTATTAAACCACCTGCAGGGAGCCTCGTGCGTCATCCGGTAGTGGTTTGGACGCGCGGAAAGCCAATTTGCCTTGCGCACCAACCGGGGGATGCCCACGCTCGATGGCCAAAACTCTTCATGGTACCCTGAAATACTGCAGGATTAAGGGCGATGGAGGTCGCAGGAAATATGGGTCGCATTTTGTTGGGAATTGTTCTCGGAGTGATACTGGTACCCCTCGTTGGACTCGCGTGGTTTAAGTTTGGCCAGGTGCCGGTCGCCGTGGCTGATCCGCCGCTACCCGAGGAGAAGTTAATCACTTCGGTTCCGCTCAACGCCCGCATTGACCGCGAGTTGATCAAGACTCCGCCCATTCAGCCAGACGAAGACAATCTGGTGGCCGGCGCGCAGATTTATGCTGACCAGTGCGCCGCATGCCATGGACTGCCTGCCAAGCCTTCCTCCTTTGGCGGCCACATGTTTCCCGGCGCACCCCCCTTGTGGCAAAAGCACCACAACAACGCCGTTGTGGGCGTGAGCGACGATCCGCCCGGCGAGACCTATTGGAAAGTAGCCAACGGCATACGCCTTTCCGGCATGCCGTCGTTCAACAAGGTGCTCACCGACATGCAAATGTGGCAAGTGACCTTGCTCATGGCCAACGCCGACAAACCGCTTCCCCCCGCCGCGCAGGCGATCTTGGGCGCCGGGCAGACTTCGGCTCCGCCATCCGCTGCCGCCGGCGCACCGGCAAAAAAATAGTCGGTGCGGGCCAGGGTGACGGAGCAACCAACTCGGCAATGAACACAAAAGGGGTGGAACGTTGAGCCTGCTCGACACGCTGCGCAAGGGATTCGGCTTTCTTCTCATGAGCATGGGCGTCTCCCGCCCAACGCAGAAGCCGAAGCCCGCTGCAAAGCCCGCCCCCACACCGGAGTCCCGCGAATAGGCCGCGTGCGCAGGCCGGGGCTTAACCATAAAAAAAGCGACGCGCCGCGGCCTGCACCGCTCCAATTAAGGGGATGTCTGGCATTCGGCCGGACTGCCTCGACGAGGGTTCCCCGTGATGTTCGAGAAAGTGAAAAGCTTCTTTCGGGTGTTCAGGGACTTTTTCATCCTGTTTACCGGGGTCTCGACGGCATCCAACCTTTCGCGCACCCAGCCGCGTCCTGTCAGCAGCCGTGGCCTCTTCCTTTTTCGCGGGACCCGCGACAAGTAGGGGTTCTGTTCGCCGCGCAACCGCCCGGTGAGCCGGCCCAGTTGGTAGAATGGAGACTATGCCGCTCACGCGCCAACAGGCCCTCGATCACTTCCACTCACCCGACCTGATCGGCCTTGGGTTTGAGGCAGATGCCGTCCGCCGTCGCCTGCA
>PMOF01000158.1:2576-4239 GCA_003162495.1 Acidobacteriaceae bacterium | reverse complement strand
CATGCTCTGTCAGAGGGCGCACTCGGCCCAGGCCCGACAGTGACAGGGTTCTCCAGGAATGGGGATCCCTGTGACGCGCTTGCCCCACTCTCAGCCAATCTCTGACGGCCTTTCGCACTCGACTCGTTGGAGCGAACTTTCTGACGTGACAAGGATCACATCTGAGAGATTCAATCGGTGCAACCATCGTCCAACGATCAATCGATCTTCTCGCATGAAGCCGCTCGTTCTTGGGGCAGGGAAAGGGGCAAGCTGTGACGCATGGCTCATTCGTAGCGGACGGCAAATTAATTCGGGCACTTGTGGAACGATCGCAGCCAATCCCTTGCACTGAAGATCGCATTCTCTTCAATGAGGGAGAAGACCCCATCGGGCTCTTCATTCTGCAAAGTGGGGAGGCTGTTCTCTTAAGACATGCGGAGACTGGCAACGTAGTGATGTGCCTGCGTACTTCCGCAGGGTCATTGCTTGGCTTGCCCGGGGTCATTGGAAACGAACCATACACCTTGACTGCTATGGCTCGAAAAGACTCCGAAGTCGGATTCGTGTCTCGTGAGGATTTTGAAGAACTGCTTATCGCGGAACCCTCGCTGTACCCCAAGGTGTTGCAGTTACTTGCCACAGAAGTCCGAACTGCGCGGCAGGCGCTTTCAGAGGCTCGAGGGGGAAGTTTTCAAGTTCCGGTCGGAGGTCGGCCTAACCTTCCCATCCCCGTTGGGGCCTGCCAGCGACCCTCGAAAGGCCGAAAACAGGGTTAAGGACGAGTTGCCGGTGATACACCCGAGACGGCGCTCATGCAAACTGGAGTACGGCGGCCTCGCCCAATTCGCCTTGCGCAACCCACAAGCATATTGAGCCGCCGAAGCTATCGTTCCAGGCGGAGACATTGAGTTCCACAACATCAAAGTCGTGATAGCGGTACGCCATGCGAAGGCATCGATCCATTCGACATTCCCAAACGTGCCATGGTCATGGCCGGGTTCTGGGCGATTGGTCGCCGATCCGGAACTTACGCCGACCGTTCCATTCAGATCATCCCCCGCCTTCCAGGATTCATCCAGCGGATGGCTTCATCGGTCAACAGATTGAAGTACATAGGTCGGTCTAGTCGACAGCAGGCAGCCCTATACCAAAGCGTAGTCGCGGTGTGTGATGGCGCAGACCGTGAGGCGGTCCAGGCCGGGTCGGCTTCTGCCGGTCCATCCTGCCCGCCAATCTCTTCATGCACACAACGTTTGCCTCCCCGGAGGAATCGAATTACCCAGGAGTACTCATGAAAACGATACAAGCAGTGTTCGCACTCCCCATTTTGGCTCTAGCTCTGGCCGGCATGCCCGCAGTGGCCCAGGACCAGGATCATCACGACAACCACACTTACAAGCAGCACCAGGAATGGAAGTCTGGCTCAAAGATTCAGCAGGAAGACTGGAACCGGGGCGATAAAGTCGATTACCGGCAGAACCACCTTCGTCGTCCGCCAGAGGGACATGAGTGGCGCCAGATCGATGGGAACTATGTGATGGCAAGGCAGGACGGAACTATCGTTTCGGTCCGCACGGCGCCCCGCGATCACGATCACGATCACTAAGTTGCAGCACAACCTTACACCGAACAAGAAATCCCAGGTCGCCCCGTCAAGGTCGGCCTGGGATTTTTTTGAGCA
>PMOF01000158.1:0-2486 GCA_003162495.1 Acidobacteriaceae bacterium | reverse complement strand
CAGGTTCAGGCTCTGATTGGAAGGCGCAAAGTTTGGCTTGCGACCCTTGCCAACTCCGTCTTTCCAGGGATCGCCGCCGGATTCGCAATTTACTTTTGGCATCGGCCCAGACCCCCCTATGTTCCGAATTACTGGGTGATCTATTGTGCTGTTGCTCTTCTGTCGGCGGTTGGCATGTGGTACGTTCCTTACTTGCGCGGAGCGCCCCAAAAACAGAAAGCCGAGTACCTGAGCATGTATGCAGGAACTCGCCACATCCTCCCTGCGCGTGGAGACAATCCCCGTCCAAATCTCTTTCACGTAGGCATCCATCTCTTATTTGTGGTGAACTTCTGCCTGGCTTTGGCGTTGCGTTTTTACCGAGCTTAAGGGTCGCAGTTCTACCAGAACGCAGGTGAGGCCGATCTGGACGGCCAGCAAAGCCCCATGGCTTAGGTTGTCGCTTTTACCCCGCGCCGGCAAGCTTCAAGTAATCAGGCTCATCGGCAATCGTCCGATGGCGAAAGGCGCGCACAATCTTCCGCTCCTTCAGAAAAAACACGCCCGGCATCTGATCCGCATCTTCCTTGATCATGCCAATTCCATACTTGAACATCGCACCCTTGAGCCAACCCTTCCAGACTGTCGGATTGAAAAAGTGCAAATAAGGGTTGCTGCGCGACAAGGCAAAGAAAGGAAGCTGATACAGCGTCGCCTCGGGATTGCTGATCCTTTCCACATTTGAAAGGTTGTAGTAATCGAAGTAAGGTTTGGCCCGTTCGGGAGAGCCGAGATGCACAAAGACAGGCCGCACACCCTTGGCCTCAATCTGCGGCCGCACCTGCGCAACGCGGTCAATAGCCTGTGCACAAAAAGCGCATGCAAAGTGGCGAAGAAAGATGAGCAGCACCGGCGATTCGTCGACAAGATCGAGCAGCGACCGGCCCGTCTCGGTGTGAAACTCGCGCAAGGCGTCTGCGAGATTCGATCGCTCATTTGACTGGAGCATCCCCGTAGCCATTCAATCCACCCTTGAGGGAAGAGTCGATTATAGACGGAATCCGAGTGATGCGATGGCGTGGCTGGGTCAGCCGCGCATTCTCGGATTCACCCACCGTGTGGCTACGTCGGTGAGCAGATTCACCAGCACATAGGTGAGCCCAATCGACAGCAGGCAGCCCTGCACCAGCGCGTAATCGCGATTGGAGATGGCGCTGACGGTGAGGCGGCCGAGGCCGGGCCAACTGAAGATCGTTTCCGTCACGATGGCCCCGGCCAACAGCGCGCCAAATTGCAGGCCGACCACGGTGATGATGGGCACCAGCGCGTTGGGCAATGCGTGGCGGCATACGACGGCAGGCTCGCTCAAACCTTTGGCGCGAGCGGTCCGAATGTAGTCCTGCCCGAGTTCCTCCAGCATCGACGTGCGCACCATGCGTGTGAGGATGGCGGCCAGCGACGCGCCCATGGCGATTGAGGGCAGGATCAGATAGCGCCAATCGATGGAAGCGCCCCCATTGGCGTTTGCGCCGGAGACGGGCAGCCAGCCGAGAAGAATGGAAAACACAAGGATGAGCACCGGTCCCAGTGCCAGGCCGGGCACGGAGAGGCCGGTGAGGCTGACCACCGAGAGCAGTTGATCGAGCCAGCGTCCGCGGCGGACAGCAGCGAAGATGCCGGCCGGAAACGCGAGCGCAAGCCCCAATCCCAGGGCGGTGAGCGTGAGCGCGAGCGTGTAGGGATAGCGGGCGGCGATCAGGTGGGCGACGGAGTCGTGCAGCCTGATGGAGCTGCCCAGGTCGCCGTGGAGAACGCCGGCCCAGTAATGGATGTATTGCTTCCAGAGCGGCTGATCGAGGCCGTACTGATGGCGTAGCGCGGTGACGTCGGTAGGCGTCGCGCCGTCGCCCAGCATCTGCAGGATGGGGTCGCCGGGGACCAGGTGAATGAGCAGAAAGACCAGTGAAACTACCAGCCAGACGACGGGAATGGTGAGGACGAGGCGGGTGAGGGTCTGCTTCATAGGCTCGCTTCAACGATAAACCATGGACGAGGGAACCGGGATCACGGAATCGGGGTCAGGGAACAGGAAGCCTGATTTCTTCCGCCGGGAACTTACCACTTCGATCCTTACCCATCTAAAGAAGCAGGCAGGGCGCGGAGTTAGACTAGACTGCGAGGACGGCCATCTCGGACGGAGGCGATGCGTGGGTTTGAAAACGGACAAAAGAAAAACCATGGAGTTGCTTGGGACTTGCCTTTGCTGCTGTTTGTTTTTAGCGCCTCACTTGACCGTGGCGCAGAGCGCGGCGGGGGCAAGGCCTGATGCTGCGGACCTTGCGCAGGGAACAGCTTTGCCGAAAGGGGCTGAAGTAAACGTTGCCGCTCTGCCTTCCGCTCCGGAACCGAGCGGCCAGGGGTCACAGGATGCGGGGCAGGCCGGGGGCGCGGGCCAGAACCAGAATCCGCCAAGCCAGAATCCGGCAGTCCAGAATCAGCAGAATCCG
>PMOF01000197.1:1309-2936 GCA_003162495.1 Acidobacteriaceae bacterium | reverse complement strand
ACCGCATCCACGCCGGCAAGAATGTCGCGCAGGTCCCCGTAGCCGAAGTCCTCGCGGTTGGCCTGGGTAAACTCTTCGCCCTGGCCGTAGCTGCCGCGCGGATTGGGCTGCAGCACGAAATAGCCCAGCGCGGAAAAAGCAGTGGGACTCAGTCCCCCGCCACCGCCCCAATGGGCGATGACCGCCGACGCCGGGCCCCCGTGCACCTCCACGATGAGCGGATACTTCTTGGCCGGGTCATAGTCTTTGGGCAGCATCAGCCAGCCCTGCACGTGAAACTTGTCGCTGTTCCAGGCCAGCGAAACCGACTTGCCCCATGCCGGCTCGATTCCATCGTTGAGATGCGAGAGCTGCGTCACGCCTTCCAGCCCGGCGGCCATCGTGTTGCCGGCCTTGGCCTCATAGATTTCCATGGGACGGTCGAAAGTGCTGGCGTGAAAGACAAACAGCGAGTGATCGGCGTTGGAAGAAAGACTCAGCTCCATCCGCCCGTCGCCCACGCTGCCGGGAATGCTGAAGACCGGCGCGCCGAAGCTCGTGCTCACGCCCGGCCCGCTCTTGTCGCCATCCAGACGCAGGCGGATGAGTTGGCAGTTGCCGCCGGCCAGTTCGCTGACATCGATGTGGTCGTTGCCGTCCCACACGATCCAGGCCGGCGAGGTGGGCCGTTTGGCGGTCAAGTCGTCCGGCTGGCCGCCATTGGAGGAAATAAGCCAGACGTCGCCGCCTGTGGAGCCCTGGTCGCTCATCAGCCCGCCGATGAAGGCGATGAACTTGCCGTCCGGCGACCAGCGGGGCACGGCAATCTGCAATCCGTGGAGCGGGCCGGAGACATCAGAGGGCGCGAGAATGACCTTGGGCGCGTCGTTCAGCGCTTGCGTATAGAGTTTGGCCACCCACCAGTTGTTTTCTCCGGGCGGATCGGCGGCCACGTAAGCAAGCGATTTGGAATCCGGCGACCAGTCGAACTCATACGCATGAAGATTGGCGGGCGTGGCCAGCGTGGGAGTCGCGGGCGCGGTTGCATCGACCGCCGCCACGGCCACCCGCTGCACCTCGACGCCATCTTCCCCGATCACTCCGGAGGGCGGCTTCATGGCGGCCAGTGCGCCGGCGGGGCGCGTGGCTCCTTCCACATACAAGAAGGCCACTCTAGTCCCGTCCGGCGAAAAGGCCGGAGCATTGACGTAGCCCCTCAGCTCGGTAATACGCCGCGCGGGGCTCGCATCGAGACGAGAAAGATACAGGTCGGTCTGGTCGCCGGGTTTGGCGCAATCGGAGAAAAAAGCCAGCGACTTGGCATCCGGCGACCAAACGATCTGGCCCTCGCGGCAGTGCTGATCGGGCTTCGACGCGGCAGTGATCCGCTCGCTCTTGGCCACGTCGTCCAGGGAGGCTATGCGAATCTCGATCCCCTCGCGCGAGGGCTGCACCCAGGCCAGATGCTTGCCATCCGGCGACAACGCGACCTGGCCCACGGAGCGGCCGCGATTGAGACCTTTGAGCACATCGTCAACATGCGCGCGATCTGGCCCGGATGCCGGAGGCGCGGCCTGCGACCGTGCGTTGGAAGGAGTAAATACTGTGCCCAGCAACAGGGCTGCGGCAGCAATCCGTGGGGTGCGAA
>PMOF01000197.1:984-1247 GCA_003162495.1 Acidobacteriaceae bacterium | reverse complement strand
GCAGTTCATCGCCTTTCAACATCGATGCCCCTTGAAGGTATGATGCACGGGTCGAAGTTTTTCCATTTCGCATAAGGAGGATTCGAATGTCCCCATGCCGTGTTCGCCTGTGGGTGTGTCTCGCCTTGGTCTTTGCGCTGGCCGCGTCCGCCGCGCCCACACTGGCCGCGCCAACGATTTCGCTCACCGTGGATGCAACCAGGACTCCGCAGAAGCTGCTGCACGCCCAGTTGGGCATGGCAGTGAAACCCGGGCCTCTTACT
>PMOF01000197.1:0-976 GCA_003162495.1 Acidobacteriaceae bacterium | reverse complement strand
GCGGCGGGAAGACCATTCCCTGGAAGCGCGATCTGCTGGATGTGTTTACCTTCCACGTGGACATCCCCGCCGGCGTGAGCCACCTCGATGCTCAATACGACTTCATCGAACCGGAAGGCTACTCAGCGACAGACAAGCTGATGGTGTTGGAATGGAACGACGTTGTGCTCTACCCGGCCGGCACTCCCGCCGAGCAGTTGAGCTATGAAGCCAGGCTCATCATGCCGGAAGGCTGGAAGTTTGGCACACCGCTTCCCGCGGCCAATCAATCTGGCAATCAAGTGACCTTCAAACCTATTTCTCTCGATCTGCTGGTCGATTCACCCGTGATAGCCGGCGAATTTTATCGGGCCATCGACCTGACGCCGCCGGGCGAGCCCATCCACCATGAAATCGATATGGTGGCCGACAGCGAAGCCGCTCTGGCCATGAGCCCCGAAATCCAAAAGGCGATGACCAACCTGGTCGCCGAGTCGGGCAAGCTATTCGGCGCGCGCCATTATCGCGACTACCATTTCCTGTTCACGCTCAGCGATCATGTAGCGCATTTCGGACTCGAACACCACGAATCGAACGACAGCCGCCTGCCGGAGCGCGCGTTGCTGCTGCCCAGCGCGGGTATGTCTCTTGGCGGTTTGCTGGCCCACGAGTTCGTCCACTCCTGGAACGGCAAGTTTCGCCGCCCCGCCGATTTGACCGTGCCGTACTACGAAGAGCCGATGAAGACGGACCTGCTGTGGGGCTATGAGGGGCTCACGGATTTTCTGGGGCCCATGCTGGCCGCTCGCAGCGGCTTGTGGACCCCCGACCAGTACCACGAATATCTGGCCAGCATCGCCGCCATGCTGGGTCCCGGACGGCCCGGCCGCACCTGGCGTCCCCTGCTCGATACCGCCAGCGGAGAGCCCGGCCTGAGTTTCGGAAGAGGCGGCTGGATGAGCTGGCGCCGTGGCACGGATTACTACGACGAAGGCGA
>PMOF01000163.1 GCA_003162495.1 Acidobacteriaceae bacterium | reverse complement strand
ACCTTTCGCGATCTGCGCGCACACGCGGGCGTCGCAGGGCAACTGCCGCTGCTTGCCAAAGCCGCAAGCTGGATCGGCTGCATCGCCAACCAAAGCCGCGCGACCCTGGGCGGCAATCTGGTCAACGGATCGCCGGCAGCGGACTCGTCGCCTGCCCTGCTCGTCTACGACGCGGAGATCGAGTTGGTGTCTCTGCGCGGCCGCCGTCGCATCCCCTATTCGGATTTCCATATCGGCTACAAGCGCAATGTCATGGCCTCCGATGAGTTGCTCTATGCCATCCATCTGCCGCTTCGATTCGCCCATCATCGCCAATATCTGCGCAAGGTGGGAACGCGGCGCGCCATGGCCATTGCCAAAGTCGCGTTGGCCGCGACGGCGCTGCTTGAAGACGGACTGCTTCGTGAAATTCGTCTGGGAGCTGCAAGCCTCGCGCCCTTTCCCACGCGGCTTTCTCAAACCGAATCCGTGCTACTGGGCCAGCCCATCGACACCCGCACCATGCAATCCGCTCGCACTGCCTTGCTGGCGGAGGTCAAACCCATTGACGACATTCGCTCCACTGCCGAATACCGCAAACGCGTGGCCGCCAATCTGCTCGATGAGTTCCTGATTCAGTTGCGTTCGGAGGAGTCGCCTCGATGAATCCCACGCTCGCATCCTGGAATGCAGCCGCCGCCAACGCAGCGTTCGATGCGATGATCGCCTGTTGCGGCGCGCGGCGATGGGCCCTGGCCATGATTGGATTGCGCCCCATTGCCAGTGTGGTGGCGTTGAGCCAGGCGGCCGATGAAGTGTGGAGCAACATGGAAGAAGCCGATTGGATGGAGGCCTTCGCCAGCCATCCTCGGATTGGCGAACGCAAGGCCGCGCACGCAACGGCTAAATCGGCGGAGTGGTCGCGCCAGGAGCAAGTGTCGGCGACTTCAGCTGCTCAGCGCGTGCTCGACGAACTCGCCGCGGGCATTGCTCTCTACGAGAAGCGCTTCGGCTTCACCTACATTGTGTGCGCAACCGGAAAGACCGCCGAAGAGATGCTCGCGATTCTCAATCGCCGCCTGGCCCGCGATCGCGCCACCGAGTTGCGCGAGGCCGTCGAGCAGCAGCGCCAAATCATGCAGATCCGTCTGGGAAAGTGGCTTGTAGAATGAGTGCAATCACAACGCACGTGCTCGATGCGGTGCTAGGCAAGCCTGCCGCCGGAATTCTGGTGCGACTCGACAAAGGCGAAAACGATGCGTGGGCAGTGGTGAGCGAGAGCGCGACCGATGCGGACGGGCGTTGCCGCGACTTGGCGCCGAGCGCTCCTGCCGGCCTCTATCGGCTGTCCTTTGCGAGTGGCGCATATCTTGCGCGCACCGGCCGCACCAGTCTTTATCCGGAGATCGTTATCACTTTCAACTGCGACGGAGAGTCGCATTATCACCTGCCTATACTGCTGAGCGACAATAGCTACACAACCTATCGAGGAAGCTGACAAATGGCGAGACTGGGAGAAAATCGCTACGGAAAATCGCGCGTGCGGCTCTCGCGGATTACGCGCCACGGCGATCGCCACGAGTTCCACGAATGGACCGTGCGCGTTTTGTTGGAAGGCGAGTTCGAGGCCAGCTTTACTGAGGCGGATAACAGCAACATCCTGCCCACCGACACGATGAAGAACACAGTGTATTCGCTGGCCCGCGCATCGAAGGCCGCCACCATCGAAGACTTCGCGACCGAGCTCGGCGATTATTTGCTGGCTAACAATCCGCAAGTGAGCGGAACTCTCGTGGGGATCGAGGAGAAGGCCTGGGAGCACCTGATTGTGGACGATGTGCCGGACGCAACCACCTTTAAGCTCGGCGGCCCGGAGGTGCATACCGTGCGAGCCGTTCGCGACCGGGGCCGCGAGTGGTCAGTGAGGCCGGGAATCGACGGCCTGGTGATTCTGAAGACAACTAAATCGGCCTTCACGGGCTATTTCAACGACAAGCTGACTACGCTTAAGCCGGCCACTGATCGCATATTCGGCACCCGTGCGACAGTGACCTGGGAATACACTGCGGCGTCTCCGGATCATGCGCAGGTTCGAGCGCGCATTCTTGCCGCGCTGCTCAAGGAGTTTGCAGCGCACAACAGCATGAGCGTCCAACACACGCTCTTCGACATGGGCAAGGCCGCGCTCGCCGCCGCGCCGGAGATTGCGCGCATCACACTCGCCATGCCCAACCTTCACCACCTGCTGGCTGACCTTGGTCCCTTCGGCCAGGACAATCCCAACCATATTTTCGTGCCCATTGACGAGCCGCACGGCACGATCGAAGCCACCATTGAGCGTTAAAGCTATTCAAGATATCCCAGATCATCGGGCTCGTCGATGTCTACTTCCCCGCCCTCAAACGGCAGCGCGATCAATGGGCATGGCGGACGAATGAGCAAGGCGCGCGCCCCGCGATCGCCCTGCAAAGCAAACAACTCCGCAAAAACCCTGCGAGGAAATACGGCGGGAACCCCATGAATACCCGCATACGCTGAGGCCACGATCACCGGCTCTGTCTGCGCCACGAAGCTATCGATCAACGCGCGCAGGTGCGCGGCCCCGAGCCGTGGCTGATCGCAACTCAAAATCAGCACGCCCGCCACGCCGGGCTCAATCTGCTCCAGCGCATGCAGCCCGGCGTGAATGGAAGTTGCGATTCCCATTTCCCACTGCTTGTTGAAAACCGCAATGGAGTTGTGCAGCGCCGCGGCCCCCTGGATGCGCTCTGCATCGGCGCCCAGAACCACCAACACGGGCTCAGCCCCGGCCTCGCTGGCAAGCCGCACGGCTCGGTCAAGCAACGATTCTCCTTCGTGCCGCAACAACTGCTTGGGCTGCCCCAGGCGGCGGCTCGCTCCAGCGGCAAGAACCATGGCGGCAACAGGCATCGGCATCAGTGTACCGGCAAGCGCTTTCAGCGCGACGGGCGAGTCTTGTCCCTGACCAGATCAAACTCGGCGCCATAAGCTAAAAACCGCAAATATTTAGGCGATCTTTATACCGGGATGACTATTCTATGCCTACCGTGTAGTCTAAATTGAAACAAACCAAACCAGATACGAGCACCACTCGTACACGTTCCGATTTTCCCCGTTGCGAAACACACTGAACATCAATAATTTGATTCGGTTGAGGTTTTTTTAACAACTTAAAAAACCTTTGGGGAAGACTCCATTTTCGAGGCCGGCCAATTGAGCTACTCCATCCGCACCTTCTCTTCTCTGCTTCCCCGGTTGCTCGCCATCACGGCAGCCGCTGCGCTGTGTTGTTCTTCCCTGGTGGCACAGCAAACGCTCGGCGGCATCACCGGCGAGGTGACGGACGCATCTGGCGGCGTCATTCCCGGCGCCACGGTGACGCTGGTGGACGAACAAACGTCTGCCGCCCGCACCACCACGACCAACGGCGCAGGCAGCTACACGTTCGTCAACCTGCCCATTGGCACCTATACGCTCACCTATTCGGCCACCGGCTTTGACATGCAGAAGACGCAGCACATCACCGTGCAGGCCGACCGCACAGCCACGCTGAGTGCCGCCCTCAAAGTCGGCCAGACCACCACCACCATCGAGGTGGAAGCCACTCCGCTGATGAATGCCGTTGACACCACGAACGGCTACGTCATGGACAAGGCGGAGATTGAAGCGGTGCCGCTGGCCACGGGCAGCTTTACCGGCCTTGCCACCCAATCCACGGGGGTGAGCGCGGAACTTGCAAGCGGTACCGGCGCAAACTCCGGACTCGGCAACGAGCCCATCTGGGCCAACGGCCAGCGCGACACTTCCAATTCGTTTTTGCTGAACGGCGTTGACGCCAGCAACCTCTTCAACGGCAAAAGCACCAGCCAGGTGGCTTCAGCGCGCGTCATCAACTCGACCGGCGTCTCCTCCAGCACCGGCGCAGGCGGCGTCATCCCCTCCGCGGCCTCCATTTACCTCTCCATCGGCAATGCCATCCCCACCCCCGCACCTGAAACCATTGCTGAAGTGCGCGTGAATGCCTCCATGTATGACGCGCAGCAAGGTTCCACCTCCGGCGCGCACATTGATTTGAGCACCGCCTCGGGCACCAACGTTTTTCACGGCACCGCCTACATCCACCGCGGCACCAGTTGGCTCAATGCCGCCCCCTTCTTCTTCAATCAGGATCCCGATATTCCCGCCTACAACAAAGTTCCCGAGTTGCATCGCTATATACTCGGCGGCACCATCGGCGGGCCCATCATCAAAGACAAGCTCTTCGGATTCCTGTCCTATCAGCACCTGCACGTCTCCGATCAGGAAATCGGCGACTCCGTGCTCGACGTTCCTGTCGGTCTGAGCGACGATCGTTCCGCAGCGGCTTTGGCGGCGCTGGCCAACAACTCGTTCGGCACCAGCCTGACCAACGCCAACATCGATCACACCGCCCTTGCCTTGTTCAATTCACCCTCGCTTCCGGGCGAGCCCGGCAAGTGGCTCATCCCCAACGACGCTCTCAACGGCGCCCCGCCCACTGCCGCGCACGTTGACAACGCCTTCATCCCCGGCACGGGCCGGTTTACCGGAGACCTGGCCGTGGCCGATCTTGACTACAACGCCACCAAGAGAGACACGCTCTCGCTCAAGTACTTCTATCAGCACGATCCCACCATTTCGCCCTTCTCCTACTCCAGCGTTCCCGGCTTTACCGAGCACCTGGACTCCGGAGCGCAGGTTGCTTCCATCATCAACACCTTTGTGGTCAAGCCCAATCTGAGCACCACCGAGACCCTGGGCTTCATCCGCGAAAAGAACTGGGGTGACAATGAGCAGCCCTTCGGCCCCAGCTCCATCCCTGGCGGGACGGCCGGCACCGGCTCCATCAACATGTTCGGATCGAATTACTTTCCCGGCGTTTCGGTCTACAACGTGCTGGGCAACTTTCAACCGTCTGGAACCTCCCAGGCGATCCTGAATATCGGCCCCAACGCCGAAGGGCAGGCGGCCAATACCGGCGTATTCCAGAACCGGCTTGCTCCCTCGGGCAACGCCATCTGGTTGATCGGCCGGCACACCCTCAGCTTCGGCGCCAGCTACACTTACACCCAGCTCAACACCATTGATAAGCGCACCGGCACAGGCACGGTGGCCACCGACGACTTCAGCCAGATGGTTCAGGGCTTCGTCACCCCCGGCAGCTCGGCAACAGGTTTCTATGTGAGCTCGTTCCTGCAGGGCGACGCCAGCCGCTATTACCGGGCCAACCAACTGGGCAGCTACCTGCAGGACAAGTGGCAGATCACGCCCACCCTCTCACTGACGGCGGGCGTACGCTATGACTGGGACGGCGGCCTCACTGAAAAGTACGGACGCATCTTCAACTTCGATTCCAGCCTCTACAACTACACCGTGGCCTCTGACACCATCGAGAACTCCGGATTGATTATCGCCGGCAACAATGCCAACGGCACCAAGGGCGTGAGCAACACCACCCTCACCGGCCGCCAGTGGGGCGTGGGTCCGCGCGTAGGCGTGGCATGGCAGCCAGAGATGTTCCATAGTAAGGTGGTGGTCCGCGCAGGCGCCGGTATGTACTACGACCGCGGCGAACTGTTCAGCTACTTCTCGCCCGGCTATGCCATCGGCACCGTCACCGGCGGCCCCTTCGGCGTCAACCAGCAACTGCCCTTCGTCAACGCCTCAAGCTGCCCCACGACATCGCAGTCGCTCTACGAGTACTACATTCCCACCTGCGGCGGCAACGGCGGGTTTGGCCCGCCAACCGGGCCGCCGACCGACGTGACCGGCGATCTCTCAAACCCTTATGGGACCACCCTTCAATACGCGGCTCCCAACAACCCCAAGGCTTCGGATCTCAGCAATTACCTTCCTAACGCCTACAGCATTGAGAACTTCGGCGACGGCGCGCCCGGCGTCACCAACAACGGCCAGCCCATTTCGCTCGGTGTCTACGACCGCGCCAACAAGCTACCCTATACCATGAACTACACCCTCGATATCCAGTGGCAACCGCGCAACGACCTGGCCATTGAACTCGGCTATGTGGGCAACGTCGGCCGCCACCAGGTCATTCCAGTTCCCTTCAACCAGCCCACCATCGCTTCACCCTCCAGCCCCACGCTGGCCGGCAGCGCTAACCAGCAGAATTACAGCTATGGGTACAACGTCGGCGGCGCGACTTTGCCCGATGGCAACTTCTACCAGGCCAACTACGAGGGCGGCAATGTGGATCTCCGCGTCCCCTACATCGGCTACGCAGCGGAGTCCATTTCCTACAAAGCCGCGGGCGTCGATGCCTACAATGCGCTGCAGGCGCACATTGAGAAGCGCATGAGCCACGGCATCGAGGTCGGGCTCTCTTACACTTATTCGCACTCGCTCGACGAGCAAAGCGGGCTGGGCCTGTTCTACAGCGGCAACAACCCCCTTAACCTGCGCAGCGGGTATGGTTCCTCGGACTACGACCGCACCCATGTCACCAGCTTCAACTACGTCTACCAGATTCCCGGGCTTGCCAATGAGCACTCCCTCGCGGGCAAGATCGCCGACGGATGGTCGCTGATCGGCGTCACCGTGCTGCAGAGCGGTCAGCCTTACAGCATCATTGACTTCTCCGGCGCGGTCGGCAGCATCTACTACTCCACCGCCGACGGCATCACCAACCCGATCGTGCCTCTCGCGCCCGGCTGCACACCCAAGAATGCTTTGACAGGCTCTTCCGGCGCATGGACTCC
>PMOF01000053.1 GCA_003162495.1 Acidobacteriaceae bacterium | reverse complement strand
TCGGTGCGCGTGAGGTAGTACTCGGGCAGGCGGGTGATCTGGTCGAAAAGGCGGGAGCCGTCGGCGTCGTAAAAAAGCCAGGAGGGGAGGCGCCGGGGATGAGCCGCGAGGCCCTCGCGGACGGCTGACGCTACGGGCGTTTCGATTCGGACAGTCAGCTGGGGAAGAGCGAACGCGGTCATGGGGCCTCTTTGATGCGCGGGCAGGAGTGCTGGTTTCGCAGGTCTTTGAAAATTCGTTGGATATCTCTGTTGAACTGCGTTGAACCGCCTCGAAATAATAACCCGTCACGAGGCCAATCGGATGCCGGAGAACTGCCAGCGGGTTTCTGGAGGGAAGAAATTCCGGTAACTGGCGCGGATGTGGGCGGCGGGGGTGATGCAGGAGCCGCCGCGGAGAACCATCTGGCCGCTCATGAACTTGCCGTTGTATTCGCCGAGGGAGCCGGGCAGCGGTTTGAAGCCGGGATAGGGGAGATAGGCGCTGGCGGTCCACTCCCAGCAATCGCCGAAGAACTGGTTGGGGCTCTCCGAGGACTCTGTTGGATCCTGACTTTGAAGGACTTCCGTGCCGGGCGCGGGCAGCAGACGGCCTGAATCGAGCAGGTTGCCGGCGACGGGTTGGGCCTGGGATGCGGCCTCCCACTCGAATTCTGTGGGCAAGCGGCGGCCGGCCCAGCGGGCATAGGCGTCGGCCTCGAAATAGCTGACGTGGCTGACGGGGATGTTCTCCAGGCTGGCGAGGGGAAGCTCGCCGCGGAGAGTGAAAATGCTCCAGGCGTCGCTGGATTCGGTCCAGTAAAGGGGCGCGCGCCAGCCATTGGCCTGGACTGCATCCCAACCGGGTGAGAGCCACAGCTCGGGGCGCCTGTAGCCGCCATCGGCCATAAATGCGGCAAACTCCGCACAGGTGACCAGCCGGGTGGCGACCTGGTAGGGATCGAGCCACACACGGTGGCGCGACCGCTCATTGTCGAAGCGGAAGCCGGGACCGCTGTGGCCGGCTTCGCAAAGGCCGCCGGGGAACTTGTGGAACCTGAATGTGGGGATGATTCCGATGCTTGAGGCGCTGCAAGGCTGGGCGGCTTCCTGGTCCGTGCGTTCCCAGGTTTCAAATTCGAGACCGCTGGGCAGGCACAGCGCACGCTCGGGGTCGCTCATTCTCGAAGCACAGGGCCGATAGGCTGGGCGCAGGGGATTAGTGAAGAAGGCGTGCAGGATGTCGGTGAGCAGCAGCTCCTGGTGTTGCTCTTCGTGGTTCACGCCGAGCTCGATGCGTTGCAGCGCCTCGTGGCTGGGTTCTTCGTTCTGCAGGCGGTCCAGCAGGCGCTCGATGCCCTGGTCGACGTGCTGGCGATAGCGCAGAATTTCATCGCTGCCGGGGCGCGAAAACGAGGCGCGAAGGCGCTTTTCAGGGAAGGCGGCAAAACTTTGGTAATAGCTGTTGAAGAGCCAGGAAAAGTCCTTGTTGTAGAGGCGGTAGCCGGGGAGAAACTCGCGCAGAATGAAGGACTCAAAGAACCAGGCGGTATGGGCCAGGTGCCATTTGGCGGGCGAAGCCTCAGGGCAGGACTGAACCATCATGTCTTCAGGGGTTAACGGTTCGCAGAGCGCCAGGGTGCGACGCCGCGTGGCCTTGAATCGGGCCCCCAGTTCGGTTAGCGTATTACATTCTCTGGTTGCACTCACCGTATAGTCTCCAGATTTGAAAAGAGTCTAATCCCAAACCGACCACTTTTTCCCATTTTGCCCGACCACCCCGAAATTGCCCAAAATTGGACAACGCGTGGAGCCCGTTCGGTGGTCTAATATGTGATGTCAAAATGCTGGTGAGCGATTGTATCTTTAATGATCGCTCTGTTCCTTCTGGAAGGAGGGAATATGTACAGGTCCGATCGGCATCGTTGGCTGCCAGTGGTCGCAGTTGCCGCAGCCCTCGTTTTTGCAGTCCCCGCCTTCGCAGTCCCCGCCTTGTTCAGCGAGAGTGCTGCACAAACCATAACTCAGACTGCCGTCCAGAGCGCGACGCAGGCTCCGGCGCAGAGTTCCACTCCGGCTCCAGTTCAGGCTCCGTTGCCGACTCCGCCCGCGGACCCGGCCCAGGCTCCCGCATCGCCTCCCAGCCAGGCTGTGGCGGTTGCAACGCAGCCCAGGCCTCTGGCGGCCGTTCCGGCGCCCCCCGCTACGCCGGAGGAGTTGGGCGATTCGATGATGGCGCAACAGCGCTTTCAGGCAGCTATCGAGGCCTACAAGAAGGCCCCGCGCTCGGCAGATGTCTGGAACAAGCAGGGCATCGCCTACCAACTGATGTTCAACCCGGAGAGCGCATCGCGCTGCTACGAGGCATCGCTCAAGCTGAATCCAAAGAGCGCGCAGGTGATGAACAACCTGGGAACGATCTACGACTCGGAGAAGGAATATAACAATGCGGAGCGGATGTACCGCAAGGCGCTCAAGTTGGATCCCAAGTCGGCGTTGATTTACAAGAATCTGGGGACCAATCTGCTGTCGCAGCGCAAGTACAAGAAGGGCTGGGAAGTCTATAAGACGGCGCTGGAACTGGATCCGAACATTTTCAGGAACAGCACCAGTCCGCGGGTGCAAAACCCTGCTTCTTCAGAGGAGCGCGGGGCCATGAACTACTACATGGCCAAAGGGTGCGTGCGTGCTGGAATGAACGATTGCGCGATCGATTACCTGCGCATGGCGCTGAACGAGGGGTTCACCAGCCCCAAGAAGATTGAGGCGGACAGCGAGTTCGCTGGACTCAAGGGCCTTCCTGCGTTTGAGCAGCTTCTGGCTTCGCAGCGGCAGCAGTAGGAGCCCCGCATTTCCGAAATATCCGACTCAGGGTTCGTGGTCTCCAACCCTTGCGATAACAATAACTCGCAAGGATGGGGCACGGAGCTTGGATGGGTCTCTCGCCGATTTTCGCGAAGAACGTTCTTCAAGCTCAGTGGGAATGCCCGTGGTGTGCGTGCTCGCTGGCGGGGCCGGCCATTTCTTCAATGGGCACTACGCAGCCTTCAAGCTCGCCGCAGCCGATGTGCTCGAACTGGATGGTGGTGTGCGCGATCTGGAAGTGCTCTTTCAGAACGTGGTTGAGCTTTTCCAGGATGCAGGCGCTTTCTGACGGCGGAATGTCGGGGATGCACACGTGGCAGGCGAGAGCGCGGGACTGCGAGCCGAGGCTCCAGACGTGGAGGTCGTGGACGTTGATGACGCCTTCGACGGCTGCCATGCCGGCGCGGATTTCGGGCACGGAGCAGTCGCGCGGGGTGCCTTCGAGAAGAATATTCAGCGTCTCGCGGACGATGCCCACGCTTGACCAAAGGATGAGCGCGGCAATGAGCAGCGAAAGGACGGGGTCGATCCAGTTTCGACCGGTGTAGAGGATGCCCGCGCCACCGGCGATGACGGCGGCTGTGGAGAGCGTGTCGCCGGCCATGTGGAGAAAAGCGGAGCGCATGTTGACGTCGCGGGCCACGCCCCAGAGCAGGGCGGCGATGACGCCGTTCATGATCACGCCGGCGGCGGCGACGATCATCATCAGGCGCGGCTGAACGGCGACCGGGGCACTGAGACGATGGACGGCTTCAAAGCCGATCCAGATGGAGATGACGATGAGGGAGGCCGCGTTGATGAAGGCGGCTAGGACGCCGGCGCGCTGGTAGCCGAAGGTCTTGGAGTGGCTGGCCGGGCGCGTCTGGAAGTAGACAGCGGCGAAGCTGAGCAGGAGGGCGAGGAAGTCGGAGGCGTTGTGTCCGGCTTCAGAGAGCAGCGCGAGGGAGTGGGCGCGCAGGCCGGCGACAAAGGTGACGACGACGTAGGCAAGCGTGGCCACGAGCGAGAAGCGAAGAACGGATTTGGTTCTGCCGGCGCCGGGTGTGGCGGGCGCTGCGTGGACATGCATGGGAATAGTATACCGGGGGTGGGTATAAGGCGCAACGCGCCGGATCAGACAGACTTGTTACTCAAATAGCAACTGACGGGGTAGCCGGTAATACAGGACTTACCCATTCTTCGCAACTATTTGACTCCACAATCTAGTTCTGGCAGCTGGTAGCATGGAAACAGCGAAAGAATTCACCAGCCGCGCGCCAAGAATCCAATCCGAAGCCTTTAACCTTAGCCGCGCCATCAGCGGCGACAACGGGGAACTCAACAGGTGGATGTCTGTCTGGCTCAGCTACTACCTGTGCGTGTAGATGAATTCAAACAATATTGTCTGGGCAACGAAGCTGGACTCAGCCCTAAGCATCCACGGCTCAAGGCAAAGATATCGAGTGCTCGAATTGGGTAAAACGGCGCGCAAACTAAACAGCGATTACGTTTACGGGGTGGACCTCGTTCGCTTTGCCTGTGCAGTGGGAGTGGGCATATACCACCTAACCTGGGGAACGCCTGAGATCGCCTGGGTTATGCCCTTCGGATGGATCGGCGTAGAAATCTTTTTTGTAATTTCCGGCTTAGTCATAGCAAACTCCGCTCAGGGAGCATCGGCACGGCAGTTTGTGACCAGCCGTTTCCTGAGGCTTTATCCGACCGCCTGGTGTGCGGCAATAGTTAGCTATCCGTTGTATTTGTGGACCTTTGGGAAAAACGGCTACAAGTTCTGGCCGCTTTTCCTCTCCCTCGTTCTCCTCCACGCACCCTTCCTCGCCTACGCGTACTGGACCCTTCCAATCGAGTTATCTTTCTATTTCCTGGTGTTTTTGTTGATTAAATCTAACGGCTTTGACAACATTCAATGGCTCTCGATAATTCTGATACTTTGGGGTGCGCCATATTTGATAGCACTTTCTTTGAACACTCGCGGATTAGTCCATTGGTCCTGGATCGACTTCGGTTATGGTGCTTGGAATATGTCGCTCCTGCGTCATGGCCCCTATTTCGGACTGGGCATATTAGTTTGGCTCTTTAAGGAAAGGCGGATCGACAAGCTCGGCCTTTTTGCAGCGGCTTTGGCCCTCATGCTTGGATTTATGGAGATTTATGCCAGGGCAGTTAAGCTTTTTCCGGAATTCGCGCGTTCGGCGCATCTACTGGGAAAACCCTGGGCCCACCTAGCCATCTCGAGCGACATTGCGTTTTGCTTGGGATTTGCCGCAATCGTACTCTCTGTCAGATTTAATAATATGTTCCCCACGAACCCTGCAGCGAGAAGATTCACTCGGTTATTGGGATTGACGACCTACCCGTTCTATCTCCTGCACGAGAGGGTAGGCGGCTATGTAATCTACCAATTAAACAGGGTTGGGTTCGCTCATTTCCCAGGCGTGATGGTCGCACTCATCTGTACTGGAGCCATATCCTTGATTATCGCGTCATATTTTGAGCCTGCATTGCGCAGTTTTCTAAGGCAGAACGTCGGGGTGCTAGGTCCCGCCCCGAAGGAACGAGTCTCTCAGACCACTTGAAATATCGTGAGCCACCGTCATTTTTATCCCTTGACGCCGGAACGACAATTACCTCTACTGTGAGCGGTATGTGAAGTACAGGTGTTATGAACGCAGACGTTTTGCCTGAAGCAGCTTCCACAGGTCGGGGAGCCAGTTGGGCAGTTCGCTTTTGCGGACCTCCGATAAGTTCGTCAGCAACTGTGTGAAATACAGATGTGGGTCAACATCGTGCCGGCGGCAAGTGCTGGCTAGGCTGGCCAGGATAGTCGCTGTTCTGCCGCCACGCGGATTTCCGACGAGGAGGCCGCCGAAGAGCAAAGATTCTCTCCCACAATCCGCCGCTTCTCCTCGATACTCCAATAGCTGCGCTGGACCGATCTACGATCGGTGTTCTTCAGGGAAGGTTCCATCTAAGCTCCTCGGCGGCTACACAGCACAAGAAAGGCTTCGCCCCTTCGAATCAACCTGTACAGTCGGCCAGAAAACAACGCTTACTTCTTGGCGCTGGGCTGCCTTTCCAGAAGTGCCGAGACAATCCTTTGCACTACCCGCACAATCCAACTGGTGCAAGAGATCGGACAGGCCAAGTGAATCGTAAGTCTCCGTCCGGTTGTCTCGAAACATCTAATGCTTGATATGCTGCCGCAAACAACAACGTCTGCGTAGGGGAGTGCACATCTAGACCGTCGACGTTACACTGTCCTTCCCTTAAGCTGCCAAAGGCAGATTATACTTTGAAGGATGCAACTCATCGCGAGAACTTCTTTGTGTGCCGCTCCCCTAGCGTTCCTGAATTTGGTCGCATGCAACGCCATCTACCTGTCTGATTCTTCTGAATTTACGCCTAACACAGTTATCCCGTCAGTGGCGGCCACCTCAGTCGCGCAGTACCGCGCGTACGGCGATTCAATTACGTTTGGTGCAACTCTGGCTGATCCTCTTGAGCAGGCCCACCCTTCTTTGGTTTCGGAATTCGAGAACGTAACGCTTGCCAACAATGCGATAAGCGGCGATATGGCTTGCGATATACCGAAGCGACAGATCTTCTCCAATGCGGATAGCCCTACTCTTGTATCGCATCCGATGTATACGCTCCTTATCGGTACCAACGATGTGGATGTGATGGGAGAAGGAGCATACGAATCGATCTATATGCTCTGTCATAAGGCGGCGATCGCATGGCTTGCAATTCCGGTCGAGTACAAGGTTCTTGCCAACGGAAACGGTGTGACAACCACCGGACCCGGAATGCTTGACACATCCAACAATTGGAACGCCTGGACAACGGAACGGCTCGGATCTACCGTCAGCTTTTCTATCACTACAACGATGACTGGCCCGATCTACGTGTGGCCGAGGATTGATGATGCCAACACAGCCACATACAGCTATTCTCTCGACGGAGTAGTAATTGGCACGTCCAGTATGCAGACAACGCCAAGAATGGCGACTCGCAACGGTACCACGAGTTCTCTTGGCTTTCTCCGCCTGCCACCCGTGCCCGCTGGCAAACATGTGGTCACTTTCGTGCAGACGAGCACGGGCGCTCAAGGCCTGTCAGTGGTTGGTATCGGCAGACCTACTGGACCGGCCACTGACATCCTCCCCTCCGTGCTTGTAGGCACGATCCCCTATCAGTTGCATGGCGCATCCGGTGGAGCATGTACCTCCGACGATGACCCATGCCTGGAGTACATTCGGGATATTGAAGCCGACGTAAACCTTATAGCTGCCGATGGCCTAAAGGTCCGGCTTTTCGACACTCGCAAATATATGTTTGGCACGATCAAAGAAATGAGCGACGCATTGCACCCCAATGCGCTGGGGCAGTTCGAGTTGAGCCAGTCCGTTGAGGCGTCTTGGTATTAACTGAATCGGACATCGAAAATGCCAAACGGGATCCAAGCCTTGCGATTCTAGAGACCATCGCGTACGGGCTATTCATTCGCTGGTCGAACAACCAGGCAGCAAATGATGCTTTCTCATTGGCATTGGAATATACCTTTGGTTCTTATTCGTTTGGTTCCGATTCGTTCGAATTGTACCTCCAGAGACGGGCTCGACACTGCATGGTTTTGCGATCTGGACGTATCGTCGCCAATCCGGAGATTACTTCGCCCCGACAGGGCGCCACCCTTGCGGAGATCGCTTTATCCCCTCCCCGGCCGCAGGTGGCTCAGGTCGATGGGTTCGGGTTCTTCGTAGACGGGGAATTGGGGCAGCCCGATGCGGAGGCCGGACCAATGCTCGGCAACGACGATGGAGTTTTGCGGGTTGCCGGGCTGGTAGCGAACCGAGCAGGGGAAGCCGGCGCGGATCTGAGCGAGATCGACGACGCCGGGCATGTCGGTAATGTCCTGCGAGCACTCGTAGTTGACGCCGCCATTGCGGTAGTTGAATAGCAGCATGGTGAGGGTGCGGCCGTCGTCTGCTTCCACTTCGCAAACATCGAGCAGCATCCCGTCGACGATGCGGCCGGATTGGACGAGGAACAGGCGGCGGGCGCACTCCAGTTCCTCGGGCGTGGCGCGCTTGCGAAAGATGAGCCAGGAGGCCAGCGCACTCATGGCGCTGAGGGCGACGAGGCCTGCGGCCAGCTCCCACGGATTGACGCTGCGGACAGTCATCGGCTGCGGGACACCATCACGGGGGTCCCAAGTAGAGCATACCGCAGAACGAATCCCGGGTTCTGCCGCAATGAAGAAACGGCAGGCCGGGGAGTGCCTCTGCGATATACTCGTGACTGCATCTTGCAGGGTTTCCTCTCCTGCCGGCGGCTCTGTTTCCGGAGGTATTGGCTTGATTTCAGATACGAGTTCCGCATTGGTACAGGATTCCCGGAAACAGCAGGGCGGGCGCAACCGGATACGGTCGACGACGGTGATTTGCGTCCGCCGCAACGGCGACGTGGTGATGGCCGCCGACGGACAGGTGACGCTGGGCGATCACGTGCTGAAACACTCGGCCAAAAAAATACGGCGGCTTTATCAGGACAAGATTCTGGCTGGGTTTGCGGGATCGACGGCGGATGCGTTCAGTTTGTTTTCGCGCTTTGAGACCAAGCTGGAGCAATACGCGGGGAACCTGAACCGCTCAGCCGTCGAGCTGGCCAAGGACTGGCGCACGGACAAGATGCTGCGCAACCTGGAGGCTCTGCTGCTGGTGGCCGACAAGGGGCAGACGTTTTTGATTTCAGGGTCGGGCGACGTGATCGACCCGGACGAGGCGCTGGCGGCGATCGGGTCGGGCGGAAGTTACGCGACGGCCGCGGGCAGGGCGCTGCTGGATAACACCGATCTGTCCGCGCGCGAGATTGCCGAAAAGGCGATGAAGATTGCCGGCGAGATCTGCATCTATACCAATGACCGCATCACGATTGAGGAGCTGAAGGGTTAGCGGAACATTTCGGCAGACCGGTGCTGAAGCCGTATAGTTTTTCCCTTTAGATGGATGCGAAGAGGTTTTGTAACAGGGCACGACCGGGGTACCCTCTGGGTCGCGTGCCGTAGTTGTCGCAAAACGGGACTGGGCTTTAGCCCCTGAGGATTTGGAATGCTGACCGAAGGTCCGCAGGGGCTAAAGCCCGCGGATTTTTTATGCTGTCATCGGCACGACTGAAGTCGTGCCCTGTTACAAAGCCAGAAGCGTCAGGCTGCAAACCTGGCGTTGCCTGACACAAAGCCTGGAGCGTTTGAAGAAAAGAATGGCCATTTATTTACCTGCATCCGCTGAAGAACAGGATCTCTCGCTGGACGAGATGACGCCGCGCGAGATCGTTACCGAGCTCGACAAGCATGTGGTCGGCCAGAAGGCCGCCAAGCGCGCGGTGGCCATTGCACTGCGCAACCGGCAGCGGCGGCAGAAGCTGCCTCCCGACATTGCCGACGACATCATGCCCAAGAACATCATCATGATTGGACCGACCGGCGTGGGCAAGACGGAGATTGCGCGGCGGCTGGCCAAGCTGACGGGGTCGCCGTTCCTGAAGGTTGAGGCCTCGAAGTTTACCGAGGTGGGCTACGTGGGGCGCGATGTGGAGTCGATGATTCGCGACCTGGTGGAGATCGCCATCGATATGGTGCGCGAGGAGCGGCTCGAAGAGGTGGAAGACAAGGCGGAGATGAACGCCGAGGAGCGGCTGCTCGATGTGCTGCTGCCGCCTCCGCCGCCCACGCCGCCGGCGCAGGAAGGGCAATTGACGCTGCCGGGTTCGGACAGCTATCAGCGCTCGCGCGAGAAGATGCGGCAGCAGTTCCGCGAGGGCAAGCTGGACGAGCGGATGGTTGAACTGGACGTGCGCGAGCGGAATACTCCGCAGTTCGGAATTATCTCGAACCAGAACCTTGAGGACATGGAGATGAACCTCAAGGATATGCTGCCCAACATTTTTGGCGGAGGCTCGAAGAAGCGCAAGATGAAGGTGGGCGACGCGTTCGACTACCTGGTGCAGGAAGAAGAGGGCCGGCTGATCGACATGGACCAGGTGAACCGCGTGGCTGTCGAGAAGGTCGAGTCGAGCGGGATTATTTTCCTGGATGAAATTGATAAAATCGCCGGGCGCGAGGGCGGGCATGGGCCGGATGTTTCGCGCGAGGGCGTGCAGCGCGACATTCTGCCGATCGTGGAAGGCACAACCGTGAACACGCGCTACGGCATGGTGCGGACGGATCACATTCTGTTCATCGCCGCGGGCGCGTTTCATGTTTCCAAGCCCAGCGACCTGATTCCCGAGTTGCAGGGCCGCTTCCCCATTCGCGTGGAGCTGCATTCGCTGACGGTGGAAGACTTTCTGCGCATTCTTACCGAGCCCAAGGCCTCGCTGACCAAGCAGTATTCGGCGCTGCTGGAGACCGAAGGCGTGCGTCTGGAGTTTGCTCCGGAGGCGCTGCGCGAGATGGCGGCGTTTGCCTTCAAGGTGAATGAGCAGACGGAGAATATTGGCGCGCGGCGGCTGCACACCATCATGGAACGCGTGCTTGAGGATGTGAGCTTCCTGGCGCCAGACGTGGCGCGGCGGGCGCCGAATGACGAGGCTGCGGTGACGCTGAGCGATGCCATCAAGGCGGAGTCTTCGACGCCGTTGCCTTACCAGGAACGGATGACGGCTTCCGGGCCGGAGAAGGTGTTTCTGATTGACGCCGAATATGTGAAGCAGATGGTTGCTGCGGTGGTGAAGGATCAGGATTTGAGCCGGTACATCCTGTAGCGAGATTCCGAAGGATGAAACCGCATTCCTCTCACTCAGATTGGCCCTTAATCTCTTTACCTTCGAGAAGCAGCAACTCGCAGATGTCATTCAGCGGTCCCAAGTTGATCGAGATTTGCGGCAGCTTTGCTCGAACGCCGACTGGGTGCCAAACGAATCTTTCTTCTTCCTGGTAGGCGAATCGGAAATGCTTCACAAAGCGAATATCGATAGGTGGTTTGGGCAGATAAGGATCAACATAGTCCACAGTTCTGAAGGTACCGAACGAACCAGGGCTGACCGATTCAAAGGCTACCAGCATTCGACGAATAAACCCCCTTTCGTTATTGATGATCAAGCACGCGTCGGAATGAAAATCATCGAACATCCTGTAGATCAGCCCTCTCGCTAAAGACACAAGATAAAAGTCTGATGGTGCTCTGATGTGTCGCTCATACTCGCCCCTCAACTCGTGATAGAACTCGCCGTCAATTTCTTCGACGGGCATAGATGTCTTGCCCAAGATTGCCGCACGAATCGGAAACTCCAGTTCAGAGTCCTTTCTTGCCTTGTCTAGATTAGTGTCGGAATAAAAGGAGGCAGGTGATACGCGCCAGTCGCCCATCTCAAGGGTGTTTCGCAGCCACGCGCGGTTCCCATATTTAACCAGACAGCCCGAAACGTCCCGCCCAAGCTTCTGCGTCTCTAAATATCCCTTTGGCGGGGAAGGCGCGCAAGGATGTGGCATGGTTTCGTGGTCAATCACGTCTCCGCGAAGCCCCATTTCCCGCCGCCCGAACTCCTCAACGACATGCGACCACATTTCCATCCAGGGAAACCGGGTTGCATCCGCCGGTGAATGCAACCCAATCTGGCCCTCAGCGGTCAGGCTTCCGATATTCGCCATCAAGTCTTGGGATCTGCGGCTCAGTTCTTCTTCGGTAAGGTGCGCGAGGTAAGGGCGCACCCGATAGCTTAGCCTCCAAAAGTCGCCTCGCTTCATTTCCGGCATACCAATCAAGTTACGCGAGCAAGGATGGAGGAGCACAGAGAGCGTCAAAGAAAATCAAAATAACGCCTGATTGTGCGGAATGGGGATAGGGTATGTTCTTCTTGTGCCTCGCGAGTCCGTGCGCCGGAACGAAGATGAGCGAGCTCTACCGGCACTCTCCTTCTTCTGGAGACCACTGGGACCGGGCTCGGCAGGCTAGGCTTTCGAGCGGTGTCAATTGAACCTCATTGCGCCCGCATGGCTTACGTTATCCCCTTACCCCGCGCCAACCAGCTTCAAGTAATCCGGCTCATCGGCAATCGTCCGATGGCGAAAGCCGCGCACAATCTTCCGCTCCTTTAGAAAGAACACGCCCGGCATCTGATCTGCATCTTCCTTAATCATGCCAATTCCATACTTGAACATGGCGCCCTTGAGCCAGCCCTTCCAAACCGTCAGATTCAAAAAGTGCAAATAAGGGTTGGTGCGCGACAAGGCAAAGAAGGGAAGCTGATACAGCGTCGCCTGCGGATTGCTGATTCTCTCCACATCGGAGAGGTTGTAGTAGTCGAAGTAAGGTTTCGCCCGTTCCGGAGAGCCGAGATGCACAAAAACAGGCCGCGCACCCTTGGCCTCAATCTGTTGCCGCACCTGCGAAACGCGATCCAAAGCCATTGCACAAAAAGCGCACGAAAAGTGGCGAAGAAAGACGAGCAAAACCGGCGATTCATCCACCAGATCGAGCAGCGACCGGCCCGTCTCCGTATGAAACTCGCGCAAGGAGTCTGCGAGATTCGATCGCTCAGTTGACTGGATCATCCCCGTAGCCATTCAATCCACTCCACTCTCGCGGGAAACGTCAATTATAGACGCAATCCGATGGAACGCACTTTTTCGGTTGCATCGAGTCCGGCCCTCTGCTACGTTTTTCTCGTACCTCGGCAGTCCGCGCCTTGCAGTGAACCAGCGGGCTCTACCTGCACTCTCCTGCTTCTGAGGGAATGTGGATGGGGGCGCTTCAGAGCACCTGGGATGGGTGTGCCTGCGCGCTTCCGAATCCTATTGCGGAATCTGCAGCCGCCTCTCCCTCGACTACCTTGCATCCATACACAAAAGGAGAGAAGCGATGAGCAATGCAGGAAATCACCACAAGATCAATTACATTGAGTTCCCCGCAACAGACATCCCACAGGCCAAGAAGTTCTATGGGGCGGTTTTCGCCTGGAGCTTTGTGGATTACGGGCCGGAGTATGTGAGTTTCCAGGGGGCGGGGATCGATGGAGGGTTCTACAAACGCGAGGCTGGAAACGGGCCGGGGAAATTTGCGCCGCTGGTGGTGCTCTACTCCGCGGACCTTGCGGCTACGGAGATCGCAGTTCGGCTGGAGGGCGGCGGCGTGGTGGTGCCGACGTTTGAGTTTCCGGGCGGGCGTCGGTTCCACTTCTCCGATGGAGCGGGGAATGTGCTGGCGGTTTGGTCGGAGTGAGAGAGCAGGGAACAGGGAATAGGGATTAGGGATTAGGGATTAGAGCGCGGGAATCCCAGGTCTCAAAATCGAGACCTGGGGCACCCGGCGAGGATTGATTCAGCTCTTGATGGATGCAGCGCGGGCAGAAACTCCGCTGATTTCTGCGGCGCGGGCTTCGGCGTAAGCGGCTGCGCCTAACTGGGCGGCGCGGGGTTCGAGGATGATGCGCACGGGCATGTTGATGAGCAACTGGCTGAGGCGGCCTTTGTCGGTGAATGCTTTCATGAAGGTGCCGTCTTTGAGCTTTTCGAGGATGCGCGGGGCGATGCCGCCGCCGACGTAGAGGCCGCCGACGGAGAGCACCTTGAGGGCCAGGTTGCCGGCCTCGGCGCCATAGGCGGAGACGAACATATCCATGGCCTTCTCGCAGATTTCGCTCTTGGCGGAGAGGGCCATTTCGGTGATGACGGAGTTGGGGTCGCCTGCGGCGGCGAGCTTTTCGGCGAGCCAGGCGGGCTCGTCCATGCCGCGGACTTCGCGGAGGAACTCGTAGATGCTGGTGAGGCCCATGCCGGCGACGACGCGCTCGAAGCTGACGCGGCCGTTGTATTTCTCCTTGAGGAAGCGCAGCAGGTCGATCTCGTCTTCGTTGCGCGGGGCGTAGTCGGCGTGGCCGCCTTCAGAGGGATAAGGGATGTGGGTGCGGCCGTTCCAGATGAGCAGGCCCTGGCCGAGGCCGGTTCCGGCGGCGATGAGGGCGCGGTTGCCGATCTGGCCCGCATCGCCCTCGGAGAGCGTGTAGATCTGGTCGGGCGCGAGCTCGGCTACGCCGTAGCCGTTGGCCTCGATGTCGTTGATGAGGAAGACGTGCTGGATGTCGAGGCCGGCGGAAAGCTCGCGGCTGTCCAGGGTCCAGGGAAGGTTGGTGAGGCGGAGACGGCCGTCGCGGACGGGGCCGGGAACGCCGAAGCAGGCGGCGGTTACTTTGTCCGCGCCGAGAAACTCCTTGACGATGACTTCGAGGCCCGGATAATCCTTGGCTTTGTAGACCTTGTCGCGGGTTGGTTTCAGCTTGCCGTTGATAAAGTCATACAGCCCCAGGTCGACCTTGGTGCCGCCCACATCTCCCGCCAGGATCATCTTTCTCTCTCCAAAAATCCGCAACCTTCCCCGTCAGTCGCGGGCAAAAGCGCAGCTGCAGCCTTATCCAGAATCAGCGTAAGTATACCGCTTGAGGGCCATATCAGTTGACTGGGCAGGCGTTCGGGGTCGCGCGGGCCGGTTAATACTTCTTTTAAAACAGCGGCCTTATCGGCGCCGGCGATGAGGAAGAAGACGGAGCTGGCGTGGTTGATGACGGGCCAGGTGAGGGTGACGCGCCAGGAGTCTTTCTGCTGCGGCACATGGTTGGCGACGGCCAGGCGGCTTAGCTCGTGGATGGCTTCGGTGTGGGGAAACAGCGAGGCGGTGTGGCCGTCGGGGCCCATGCCGAGAGCGATGAGGTCGAAGCGCGGACTCTCGGCGCCTTCCAGGCGAAAGCCGTTGCGCAGTTCGGACTCGTAGCGGGCTGCGGCGGCATCGGGATCGAGCTCGCCTTCGATGCGGTGAATCTGCTCGGGGCGGAGGGGAACCTGATCGAGCATGGCTTCGCGGGTCATGCGGTAGTTGCTGTCGGCGTGGTCGGAGGGCACGCAGCGCTCGTCGACCCAGTAGAGGTCGAGGCAGTCCCAGGGCATGTGGTTGCGCCACAGCTCGTTTGCGTCGGCGAGCAAGGCAAAAGTAGCCTTGGGGGTTGAGCCGCCACTGATTGCGATGCGGGCGCGGCCCTGCGCTTGTACCGCTTCAGTCGTCATTTCAAGAAAATACTGCGCCGCCCGGCGGGCCAGGGCTGCCGGGTCCGGTTCCACGTAGTATTTGATCTTCATCTGTCTGCCCGCGCGCATTTGTGCCTCTTCTTTCTAAGTTACTCGAAAATATTTGGATGCGGATGGGAAGGGCGGTTTTCTTCACTTGATTTCAATGGAGAATGGGCCAGAGGTTTGGAGTTGACCCGTAGCTTCGGTCGATGGAATCCCAGGTCTCAGAATCGAGACCTGGGGCACCCAGTCTACTGGCGAGATCTAGCGGCCGATGTAGTCGCGGTACTGCTGTTCGAGAATGCCGGCGGCGCGGGCCAATGCTAGCTTGGAGACGTTGTACTGGAAGAGGCTCTCGACCAGGTTGCTCTGCGCGGCGGCCAGCGTGGCCTGCGCGGTGACGAGAGGGAGATTGTCGTCGACGCCGGCGTTGACGCGATCGGTTTCGTCCGAGAGGGCGCGGGTGGCGAGGTCGACGTTGGAGCGGGCTACTTGCACGAGTTGCTGCGCGGCGGAGACATCGAGAAGCGCGGAGCGCACCTGCTGGTCGATGTGGCCGCGGAGGTCGGCGAGCTGGTTGTCGATCGAGTCCATCTGCGCCCGGGAGGCTTCGGTGTCGCCGCGCAGTTTGGCTTCGCGGAAGAGCGGGACGCTGAGCGTGCCCTGGGCCAGGAATGTGCCGTGGGTGCCGACGCCGGCGACTGTGTCGGTGCTGTAGTTGCCGTTGAAGCTCAGCGTGGGCAGCCGCTGGCTGCGATAGGCGGCGTGGATGGCCTTGTACTCGACGGCCTGATTCTGCAGGTTCTGGTAGTCCTGGCGATTCTTGTAGGCGATGGCGCGGACTTCTTCGGGAGTTTGCTGGGCGAGGTCGCTGTAGGGAGTGGGGTCGGTGAGGGCGATCTTCTGGCCGGGAGCGATGCCGATTTCACGCTTGAGCAAAATGAGATCTTTTTCGACGGAGGTTTCAGCGTCGATGCGGGCCTGCTGCTG
>PMOF01000077.1:3654-6877 GCA_003162495.1 Acidobacteriaceae bacterium | reverse complement strand
TGGACCAGCTCACGCTGAGCGCGTGCGACACCAATGCACTGCTCAGTGGCACGCGCCTCGACGAAGTGGCCACGGCTGAACTGGACGGAATCACACTCACGCCCGCTACCCTCTCCCGCGTTCACGATCTGGATCAGTTGTCCATGAATGCCGGCGGTTCAACTTCCGCGCTGGAGCCGGGGAAACATTATGTTGCCCAAGTGAAATTGCGAGACGGCCGGCGGCTCAAGGTCCCGGTGAACGTGGAGCCGCCGCGCCCGCAGGTGACGCTGCTGAACAAAGGCACGCAGGAAGAATCCTCTGGCGCGCCCTCGCTCGTACACCTGAGCAGCCCCGACGATCTGCCCGTTGAGGGGCGCCTGGTCTTCTTTCTCAAGTCCACCGTGCCGGTAAACTTTCCCCGCACCGAGAAAGTGGAAGTGGAGGCGGTGGATGGCAGCTTCCGCACCGAGCTGACGCTGGCCGACGGCAGCCTGATGCTGGAGGACGCGAAGACAGCGATGGGCACGGTGGAAATGCTGTCACGGTTCGGCCCCTCGGCATTTGGGCCGGTGCGGGCGCGGGTGATTTCGGCCGACGGGGTGGCTGGCGATTGGCTCACTCTGGGAACGCTGGTGAGGCTGCCGGGATTCAATGAACTCCGCTGCCCACGCGCTGTTGCCAAGCCGTGCACGCTCGCTGGATCGAATCTTTTCCTGGCCTCGTCGATCGGCGCCTCCGCGGATCTGGTCAATGCCACCTACGTGCCGCCGGATTTTACTGGAACCGAACTGAGCGTGCCTCACCCGGCCAACGGCGTCCTCTACCTGCGATTGCGCGACGACCCGGCGACAGTGCAATCGCTCGACATGCCGATCATTCCGAGTCAGCCGGCGCCGAAGGCAGCGGAGCAGACCACAGGCGCACCCGCACCAGACGCGGAAACTCCTGCCGCAGCGCCCTCTGCCGCTCCCTCGACCTTGCCGAGCCCGTTGCCAGGTCCGGCGCCCGCCTCGGCCGCTTCGCCTAACAAAACGGAGCCCTGACAATCCGCTTCACCACCCTGAACGCGTGCTCTCCGGCCGGCGACCGCTCCCACTCGGCGTTTGCAATAAATTGATCTTTCTTACTCGCGGCCCGCGTTATGCTGTCAGCATGTTCACGCTGCGTCTTTTCCCTGTTTTGTTCCTGCTGCCTGCCATTGCTGGGCAGGCCTTTCTTCCTGCATCCGCAGTCGCGCAAGCTTCCACCGGCACCTGGACTTTCGCTGTCTCCGGCGACAGCCGCAACTGCGGCGATTTTGTCATGCCCGCCATCGCGGCCAAAGTCAAAGCAGAGAACGACGCCTTCTACTGGCACCTGGGCGACTTCCGATGGATTTCGTCGCCCGATCAGGATTTGCTGGCCATGCTGCCCGGCGGAAGCCAGCTCTCTAAGTCCGACTACCAAAAACGCGCCTGGGACGACTTCCTCGAGCACCAGATGGCATCGTTCGGCTCCTTCCCGGTGTTTCTGGGCCGCGGCAATCATGAAACCGTGCCTACGATGACCCGCGATGGCTACATCGCGAAGTTCTCCAATTTTCTTACTCGCCCGGAGATCGAGGCCCAACGCAAGGTCGATGGCGACGCCGCCGGTGCCGTGCAACCGTGGTATCACTGGACCCGCGACGGGGTCGACTTCATCACTCTCGACAACGCTAGCAAGGACGAGTTCTCCGACGCGCAACTGCATTGGCTGCGCTCTGTGCTTGACCGCGACCTGGCCCCCCAGTCCGGCATCCATACCATCGTTGCTGGCATGCATGAGGGGCTGCCCCACTCCACCACCTCCAACCATGCGATGGACGATTGGGACCTGGGAATCCGGACCGGCGAGCTGGTTTACACATGGATGTTCGACGCCCAGGCGGCCGGCAAACACGTGTACATCCTGGCCAGCCACTCCCACTTTTACTCGCCTAATATTTTCAATACTCCCTACTGGAAGCAGCACAGCACCACCGTGGTGCCCGGCATCATCATCGGCAGTGCCGGCGCTCACCGCTACCAGCTTCCCAAGGAGGTTGACAAGGCATCCAAGACCGACATCTACGGCTATTTGCAAGGGACGGTTCATGCCGACGGCACAATCGACTTTGTGCTCCACGAACTGAGCGAGCGCGACCTGGTCGAATCCAAATGGCCCAACGCGCCGCTGGACGCCATCCATGAATGTTTTATTCATAACTCCGACGACGCGGGGAAATGACTTGTAACAACCGCCAGCCCCAGTCTTTGGGGGCCCATCAAACGCGCGAATTCTGACTCCCGTTTCGATCGGGGACCGATGATGCCCGGGCCGCACTCGTGGCCTGCGAGAGCAAAGAAACTGGTGTGCGAAACCGCTCAGACTATCGTTTAACGCGGTGCGATCCTATGTCAGTATGCCGAGGGTTGCAGGCGATGGAGCGCAATCACTAACCATCTGCGCCGCTTGCGTGGTTCCCGCAAATAGTGGTTCCCGCAATTCAATGAGCGCCGGAACGCGTTCCAGAAAAGGCCGCCCGATGGATGAAATCATGAAGAAGCAATTTGACCCCGCCGTTTTTCTTGCTGCAGAGGGACCGGGAAGAAAAATTCTCCGCCTCAAACCCAAGCAGGTTCTCTTTTCCCAGGGCAGGCCTGCCGACTCTGTCTTTTATCTCCAAACCGGCCGTGCAAAGCTCACCGTTGTTTCCAAAAAGGGCAAGGAAGCGACGGTCACGCTGCTCGCCGCCGGAGATTTTCTGGGCGAAGAGGCGATCGCCGAATCGGGGGCGATGCGAACCTCCACAGCCACGGCTCTCACCCTCTGCATGGTGCTTGAAATCACAAAGGACCGGATGTTCCGCGTCCTGCACGACGAGCACGAATTCTCCGCCTTCTTTCTCAACTTCATGCTGATTCGCGGCATGAGAACCCAGGCCGACCTGGTCGATCAATTATTCAATTCCAGCGAGAGGCGCCTGGCGCGCACCCTGCTCCTCATGGCGGATTTTGGAAAATCGGGTGTGCCGGAAGCGCAGATTGTACCGATCACTCAGGAGACACTGGCGGAGATGATCGGCACAACCCGATCCCGCGTGAGCTTCTTCATGAATCGCTTCAGAAAACTAGGCTATATCGAATACAACGGCCACATCACGGTCAATAAGTCGCTGCTCAACGTGGTTCTGCACGATCAGTTGCCGGAGCAGAACGCATCGCGGCCTGTGCTGCTCGAT
>PMOF01000077.1:0-3590 GCA_003162495.1 Acidobacteriaceae bacterium | reverse complement strand
CGCAGTGGATTGCTGTGGGCGCGATCATCCTGGTCGGCGTTGGCATTTTGTCGGGTGTCAAAGCCACGCGCCAGAAAGACCCCGCCAATTAGCTCGATTGACGGCATCCGGGCCCGCTGCAATCGGCATTAACCGCTCGACCCCGGAACCCGCTCGACCCACGTACCGCTTGCCGGTCGCCGGAGTCGTTCACCTCATCGTGAACGGACATGCGTGTTCCTCTGGGTCGAATGTCGATGAAAGAATTGGAGGCGCGGGTCGGGATCGAACCGACGCATAAAGGTTTTGCAGACCTCTCCCTTACCACTTGGGTACCGCGCCTTGGCAGGGCAGCCTTGGATTGTATGAGATTCGCTCCAGACCGCCGTAGCCAACCCGGCTGTGGCCGGAGGGCGGAATGGAGCGGGAGACGAGATTTGAACTCGCGACCCTCGCCTTGGCAAGGCGATGCTCTACCACTGAGCTACTCCCGCATACGCATTAACAGGAACGATGCATCCCGAATCCGCAGCCTTCCAATCGATTGGGACGATCAGGCCGTGACAATCCGGCAAATTGTTGAACAAAACACAGNNGGGCTCGAGTCTTTGGCCTACCGACCATTACCCGACAATCTCTCCATCGCGCATGTGCAGAATACGCCCGGCAATGGAAGCCGCCTCGGGATTGTGCGTGATCATCAGCGTGGTCTGACCCAGCTCGCGGTTCGACCGCAGCAGCATCTGCAGCACCGCATCGGAGTTTTTAGTGTCCAGGTTGCCGGTAGGTTCGTCGGCCAGCACAATGGCGGGCCTAGTGATGAGAGCGCGGGCAATGGCCACCCGCTGCTGTTCGCCGCCGCTCAACTCGGAAGGGCGGTGCTTGAGGCGGCCGCGGATCGACAACAGATCGCTGAGATGATCGAGATAGGCGCGATCCAGAGGTTCCTTGCGCCCGCTCACGGTGTACGCAATCTCGATATTGCCCATGGCCGAGAGAGTGGGCAGCAAATTGAATTTCTGGAAGACAAAGGCGATGCGGTGCTTGCGCAGGCGCGTGCGCTGGGCGTCACTGAGCGACGCGAAATCCACTCCATCGATCACCACGCGGCCCTCTGTGGCCCGCGTCAAGCCGCCCAGCAGGTAAAAAAGCGTGGACTTGCCCGAACCCGAAGGGCCAACAATGGCCACAAACTCGCCCGGCTCGACGGCCAGCGAAACCGCGCGCACCGCGGTGACCTGCAGCCTTCCCGCCGCATACACCTTGGTCACGTTTTCGGCGAGAATGATGGACGAGGACGCTTGGGTCTGCACAACATCGATTGTAAATGCGACGTTTGCCCGCCTGCTCGCTTAGAATGACTATGCACCGATTTCGAATGCAGGACTCCCCCTCCTATGACCGTCGATCTAAAATCCAATCTTGTTACGTCCTTGCAAACGGCCGCCACGCAAGCCGGACTGGTTCTGGTCTCGGTGACGGAAGGCAGCGATTTTCACGGTCAGCCGACGGCGGTTTTCCAGCTTGGCTTGCCTCCCAACGGCGCCTCCGATCCCGGAGTTGCCGGCCGCACACTCAAACTGGAATTGAGCGCAGGGTTCGCCTTCGACAAGCCCGACCTGTTGCCGACCATCACAGCCCATCTGGCGGCCGAGGCCAAGCGGCTTCGCAATCCCCGCCCCGAGTGCTATGTGACGCTGGGCGGTTTGCCGCTGGCTTTCGGCCAGTTCCAATGGCCGTTTCACCGTTCGACTTCCGGTGCTGACACCCACATCGTCCACGGCGAAATCCACCTGGCCGACGGCGGCGCGCACAACCTGCACGCCAAGGTTGCCGCCTCGGTCACGCTGACCTTTGCAGAGATTGTGCCGGCCATGGAGCAGCCCTTTGCGGAAACCTTCGTCTACAACGCAGTTCGCAAGACTGTGGACCTGGGCCAGCTTGAATTCATCAAGTCCGGCAACCGCCAGCCGGTGCCTGTGACGACCCGCTACTACAGCCGCTGGCAAAAAAAGTTTCTGTTTACCGAGACCAACGATGCGGAGCGGCTTGAATACCTGCTGCGCAAGGTCTACTGGCTCTCCGGCGTGCTGGGCGAGGGCAAGCCGGTGTGGATTGCCGATCCGCGCGACGCGCAGTATTTGAATACCACCGAACAGGATTTGATGCGCATGGCCGGAGATGAAGCCGGCGAAGGGCTGATGGCGCTCGATGGCGAATTTGCCGCGGCAACACCGACGCTGATGGAACGCGCCCCGGAGTACCTGGCTGCGCTCGAAGCCGCGCTCAACTTCACCAAGCCGCAGTTTAACGAATCGATGCGCTCAGGCCACGCCAATATGTAGAGCGTGTTTTTGCGGACTCGGGACGTGTGCGCTCCACATCGCGAAACGGTTTCTGACCCGGCGAGCTTACAGCACCCCTCCGCACCCGAAGCAGAACCGCGCCCCCGGCGGATTCGTTTGCTGGCATCGTCCGCAAGCGACCAGCGCGCCCCCTTGAATAACTTGTCCCGTCTGTCCAGCCTGCGCCGCCGCCGGCACGTTCACTGTCACATTCACCGGCTGGCCCCATCCGGGCATGGGAATGCCCAGCGCCGCCGCGATGCCGGCCGCCTGGATGGCGTTGAATTCCCGCACCCGGCCGGGCATGAAAAAGCACTCGATGAAACCCAGAATGGCCGGGATGCCGGTCCAGAAAAACAGGCAATAGAGCACGCCAAGCCCCGTTCGCCGCAGATAAAAATGGTGGATGCCGAAGGTTCCCAGGAACAGCGCCAGCAGAATGCCTACGACTTCGTCGCGCCTCACCGACTCATATTGCTGATAAAAAATAGCCTGCGGGTTGGGATACGGAATGCTGCTCATGGCGATTCTCCTTGGTGTTGTCTCCATTCAAGATACGCAGCCGAGCCCTGCAGGGTTCCCGGTTGGCTGCCTGCCAAGCATTGTCCCACACCTTCGATAGCGGGTAGCATCTAATGGAATCATGCAGGTACCCAACCCCTCAGCGGCCCCCTCTGCTTCTTTATCCGGCACCTTCCGCATCGGCGGCGATCTGCCCGTTTACCGCCTGAGCTATGGAACCATGCGCCTGGTGGGCGAAGGCGCCTGGGGCGAGCCGAGTGACCCGGCCGAGGCTCGGCGCGTGCTGCGCCGGGCAGTCGAACTCGGTGTCACGCTTATCGATACCGCCGACGCCTACGGTCCTGAGATCGCCGAAAGGCTCATCGGCGAGGCGCTGCACCCGTATGCGGCGGGAGTGGTGATCGCCACCAAGGGCGGCATCACGCGCCAGGGCCCGGCCAAAACCGAATACGTGGGCCGCGCCGGCTACCTGATCCAGTGTGTCGAGATGAGCCTGCGCCGCCTCAAGCTCGAACGCATCGACCTCTACCAGCTTCACCGCATCGATCCGCGCACGCCGCTCGAAGAGAGCCTGGGAGCATTGAAACGGATGCAGGAGCAGGGCAAGATTCGCCACATCGGCCTGAGCGAAGTTACGCCGGCGGAGATTGAAGCTGCACGCAAGATCGTTGAGGTAGTGACGGTCCAGAATCGATACAGCCTGAGCGACCGGCGTCACAAAGAGACGCTGAAGTATTGCGAGCA
>PMOF01000201.1:6983-20397 GCA_003162495.1 Acidobacteriaceae bacterium | reverse complement strand
AACAAAAAGAGAGGCCCAATGAATTTCAAGCTTAAAACTGCTGCCGCCGCAATCCTGGCAGCCAGTCTCGTTGCCTCGTCCGCCTATGCGCAGGATGGAACGCCGCCGGCGAAGCAGCATCACCCAGTTAGAAAGGCCAAGACGCCGCCGCCACCCACGGTCGAAGAACAGATTCAGTCGCTGCGCCAGGAGATGCAAGGCCAGATCGACTCCCTGAAGAACAGCCTTGCCGACAAGGATGCCGCGTTGCTGAAGGCGCAGCAGGCCGCGGCCGATGCACAAGCCGCCGCGGACAGAGCCAATGCCGCGGCTACGGCGCAGAATCAGGCGGTCAGCGACAATGCAACCGCGGTCAACACGCTTCAGACCACGGTCACCGATCTCAAAGCGAATTCGGTTTCGTTAGCCACTACGGTCTCCGACGAAACCGCCGCAATCAAGAAAGAGATTCACAGTCCCACCACGCTCCACTACAAGGGCATCAACCTTACACCCGGGGGCTTCACGGCGGGCGAAACGATTTACCGCACCAAGGCGACCGGCGGCGATATTCCCACCGCTTTCAACGCGCTTCCTTATGAGGGCGCGGATGCTTATTCGCTCGGCGAGTTCTATGGCAGCGCCCGCCAGTCCCGCATCGCCTTGTTGGCCGAGGGCAAAACCAGCTGGGGCACCTTGCGAGGCTACTACGAGGCTGACTGGCTGGGCACCGGCATCACCTCCAACAACAACCAGTCCAACAGCTACGTTTTGCGCCAGCGCGTGATCTGGGGTCAGGCTGAAACCAACAGCCACTGGGCCTTCACCGGCGGCCAACTGTGGTCCCTGGCCACTGAAGATAAAAAGGGCATCTCCAACCTCGCCGCAGACATCATGACGCCGCAGACCATAGACCCGAACTACGTCACGGGCTTCGTGTGGACCCGCCAGTTTGGCCTCCGCGTCACCAAGACCTTCAACCATGCGGCCTTCGGCATCGCGGCTGAGAATCCGCAGCTCCTCTACACCGCTTCGCTGGCCGGCAACACGCCCTACGCCGTGCTCGGCAGCGCCGGCGCCAACGGTGGCAATTACAACGCCGCCATTAGCACCTGCACCCCCTCCACCACGATCGTCAACTATACCAACCAGGTGGAGACTACCTCGACGGGCAGCACCGTAAACATCGCGGTTCCCGTCTACAAGACGGTGAACGGATGCGCCGATATCACCACCATCTCTTTCAACCAGGCGCCCGATATCCTGGTTAAGGCCGCATTCGATCCCGGCTGGGGCCACTATGAAGTCTTCGGAATCGCCGGCTTCGCGCACGAAACCATCTATCCCGGCGAAACCACCAACAGCAATCTCTACGGCGGCCTGAAAGACATTACAACCGGTCTCGTTGTTGCCCCGGCTCTCACCACAGCGGGTTTCTTCCACGATAGCATCGTGGTCGGTGGCGTAGGCGGCAGCCTGCGCGTCCCGCTTGTGCCCAACATCCTCACTTTCGGCGCCAAAGGCCTCTACGGACCCGGCGTGGGCCGCTACGGCGACTCGACGCTCGCCGACGTTACCGCCAATTCATGGGGCGGCCTGTCTCCCATCCACAATGTGTCCGGCCTCTTCACCGTAGAAGCTACTCCGGATCCTCGTCTGACCCTCTATCTGAATTACGGCGGAGACTACGCCGGACGGGACGATCAGGCCAACCCAGGTGCCACGACGCTCGGCGCGCCCAGCGCCGCGCAGAGTGCTGCCGGCGTCTGGGGCGGACACTGGGGCGCGCCCTCTGCGGCTGCACTTGGCTACGGCTCGCGGGTGCTGTCGAACTCCGCCTGCAATACCGTCACCGCCCCCGGCTATAACGGCGGCGCTTCTACCGGCTACGCTGCCGGCGGCTCCTGCGGCGCCCAATCCCGAAACGTACAGGAGATGACCGGCGGCTACTGGTATGACATCTACAAGGGCGATCACGGTCGTCTGCGCCAGGGTGTCCAGTACGGCTATGCGGTTCGCGAGGGCTGGTCAGGCGCAGCAGGCATCGGCGCCAAGGGCATCGACAACATGTTCTGGACCTCCTTCCGCTACTACCTCCCCTAACCCGCGAACCATTGTTCGCGCAACTCAAAAGGGCAGCCCGCCGTCAGGGCTGCCCTTTAACTTTCCTTCAAAAAACGCCCTCTCCTTCGAAAAAGCTATAGCGTCTCAAGCACCAGCGAAAGCGCCTCTTCCCAAGGCGGCATGCGCACCCCAAATGTTTCTTCAAGTCGCTTGCACGACAATCGCGAGTTGGCCGGCCGCTGCGCCGGTCGCGGAAACTCGCTGGTCGTGATCGGAATCAGTTTCGGGATCGCAATTCCAGAAGTCGCAGCCGATCTCGTCAGCAGAGCCTTTGCAAATCCGAACCAGGTCGTTTCTCCACCGCAAGTCAAGTGATAAATGCCGCTCCGTCCCTCGAGGCCACCACCGTGTGACCCCAGCACCTGGGCCAAAATGTTTGCCGTTGCCTGAGCGATACATTCGCTTGAGGTCGGTGCGCCGGTCTGGTCGTCTACAATCCTCAACTCTTCGCGCTCTTTGGCCAGTCGTAACATCGTCAGCAGGAAGTTACTCCCCCGCGCGCCATAAACCCAGCTGGTGCGTAGAATCAGATAACTCCCCCCCACCGACTGGATCGCTTCATCCCCCGCCAGCTTCGTCCTGCCATAAACATTCAAGGGATTGGTTGCATCGGTCTCAACATAAGAGCCCTGCTTCGCTCCATCGAACACATAATCCGTCGAGTAGTGCACAAGAATGCTGCCCAGTCGTCTGGCCTCTTCAGCCAGCACGCCCGGCGCGGTTCCATTGATGGCCAGCGCCAACTCCGGCTCGCTTTCAGCTTTGTCCACCGCCGTGTAAGCGGCCGCGTTCACAATCACCGCCGGCGCCGCCGCGCGCACTGCGTTGCGAATCGTATCCGGCTTCGAGAAATCGACCTCCGGTGATCCCGCTCCGGCTACCCCGCCTAAACAAGCCAGCTTATGGCGCAGTTCCCATCCCAGTTGCCCACTGCGGCCAAAAACCAGCGTCCGGATCTTAGTCATTCGTTTCCTTTATCAAAATGCAATTTGAATGCGCGCCAAATTTGCCCAAAATATCGGCTCGTTTCCTGCAAACGTCGGCGCCCGTTGCCCCGCCGCGTGCGGCCACAATGACTGCGGCTTATGATTCTGTAATCGTGCCCATCAGCTTGGGTGCCCCAGGTCTCGCATTTGAGATCTGGGAAACGACAAAACTGCGCGGTCGTGATACTAAGCAGCTACACTACGAACCCCGAAAGCAACCGGCAAACCTGCCTCGCGCATTGCGCTACTCCTTGCCGGAAACTCCGTCCGTGCGGAACATCGCGATCGCCTCGATCTCCACGAGCAATTCAGGTCGGCACAGATGCGCCTGAATACCGGTCGAAGCCGGAAGCGGATCGAGTCCCTGCTCCTTGAAAAAAGCTGAGCGCTCACGATTGAAAACATCGTAATCGCGATCGATATCGCGCAGGTAGCAACTGGTCCGCACAATGTCGTGCCAGGTGCAGCCTTCACTCTCCAGCAGGCCGGTAATGTTGCTGAACGTGCGCCGCAATTGCGCAGTGAAGTCGCCGATGTGGACGCTCGCGCCGGACTCATCGATCGAGGCCGTGCCGGAGATGAGCAGGATGGTCACCCCGCCAAGGTCTATCCGCATTCCCCGCGAAAACGAACTCGGCTTGGCGTAGGCATAAGCCTCGTTGAGCACCCCGTGATTGGTGATGGCCCGCTTCTTGATTGGCGCGTGTGCGATGTCCTTCAGAACATTCGCGATCGTATTCATGATGGTGCCTCCCAATGATGTTTGACGAATCCGTGGATCAATCGCTGATCCTCGAACAGCACCATATCGTTCCTGCCATGCGGGTCCTCGTAATTGTCCCACTTGCCGGTCTTTTAATCATATTCCAGAAGCCCTTTGCCTCCCGCGCGCCGTGCACCTCGGTCGCCGTCGCGAAAGCCACGCAAATCCGTATCCCCGCTATGCAGAATTTCGCTCGGTGCACATTTTCTTTGACGAATAAAGTCGACTTGAAGCCGACGTTCAACTAAAAACAATGGGAGGCGGCCGATACCCGAACGCCGCATCCACGATCGCCGCAATGCCCAACGCGGTTTCATCCTCAAACGGCCGCGCCACAATCTGCACCCCGATCGGCAATCCTTCCGGCGAGCTTCTCACCGGCACAACTGCGGACGGCGCGGCCAGTGCGTTGAACCACTGCGTGTACCGCATGGCATCGAGATACTGCACGGACTCGCCTTCAACAACCCACTCACGCTCGCCGTGTTTGAAAGCAGGAATACTCGCCACTGGACACAGCAACACGGGATACTTGCGCAACTCCTCAAGCGTTTTTGCACGCAGTAGATCCAGTTCCGCCCACACGTCCAGCAATCCCTGAGCCGTCAGGGGCGGCGCGGCCCCGGCAATGCCCAGAAACTCATGGAACAAGGGACTGAGTTGATGCTCGTTGCCTCGAATCGCCGGCCCATAAAACATCGCCCCGCACTGCACAAAAAACTTCCACCACAACTGCCGCAATAACTCCAGCGTGCGCGGCCTGAACGGCTCCACGTGAAAGCCCGCGTCCCGCAGCGCATCCGCCGCCGCGTTCACTGCCGCACGCGTCTCCGGCGTCACCGGAACCAATTCATCGTCCTCAAAAAAACCAATCGTGTTCGAACGCAGTTCATCCAGAGTCGGTTCGCGTAACGGCACGGGTGCGCTCACCGGATCAATCGGATCATGCCCGCTCAGCGTGCGAAAAAGCAGCGTCACGTCGGCAATGGTGCGCGCCATGGGCCCAATCGCACCCAGAATCGAGAACGGCCCCACGCACGGCGGCAAATGGCCCCGGCCCGGAATGCGCCCCGGCGTCGGCTTCAATGCACAGATGCCCGTAAGGTGCGCCGGCACGCGCACCGAACCGCCGCTGTCGCTTCCCAGTCCCGCCGCCGACAGCCCGGCCGCGATCGCCGCCGATTCGCCGCCGCTCGATCCACCCGGCGTGCGCTCCAGGTCCCATGGATTCCGCGTGCGCCCATGCAGCACATTGTCGGTCTCATACGCCATCAGGAACTCCGGGCAGTTGGTCGTGCCCAGAATCAACGCTCCCGCCGCGCGCAGCCGCGCCACCGCCATCGCATCGTGAACTGGAGCTTCGTCCTTGTGCAGAAGGCTCCCAATCTCGCATTTCAATCCCCGCGTCGCAATGGAAGACTTCACCGTCACCGGCAATCCGAACAACGGCCTTCGCGCACGCTGCCCACCCCACGCGTCATGCAGCCGCGCCCGCGCGCGCACCCGATCCGCATCGAAGTCCGCGAATGCATTCAACTTGGGATTCAACCGCTCGATCTGCCGAATATGCGCCTCCGCCAGCTCAACCACAGAGATCGCGCCGGAGCGCAGCAGTTCCAGTTGCCGCACCGCCGGCTCCAGCACCACATCGCTCATGGCCGCCTCAATATTGATCCGCACCGAAATGCCTGAATCATCACAGACTGTCATCCTGAGCGCAGTCGGGCGCGTTTTTTGCGCCTGGCGAAGTCGAAGGACCTGCGGTTGCTCTTGTCTTTGCTTTGTGTTGTCTCAATGAAGCACGACCTGATCGTGAACATCGATGTCTTGCACAAAATCTTCTGCCGGCGTCGAATGCATCAACCGATAATCAAACCGATACGACCGCACCGGCTCGCCCGAATCCCATCGATCGTTCCAGTTCAATTGATAATCCAGCGCGCTTCCATCATCAGGATAATTCTCGCTCTCCGGATACGGATACGTGCTCATCCCATGAAATGGCAGTTGCGCCACCGTAAACGGCGATGCATCCCACCAATCCATGTCTTTCACAAATCCATTGGCGTAGAAAAAGTAATCGCGCTTCCAGTGTGCCGGCAGCGCGGGCAACGCGGTCGCATCGAACTCCGCAGCAATCTCCTCGCCGCTTCCGAAAATTGCAAATCGGTCGTCGATGCCCTTCACCAGCACGGTCACATCGCCCATGCGCGTATAGTTCCCGCGCTGATGCTGGAACGGTCCAGTCAGGCTCACGCGGTCATAGTCGTAATCCAGGTCGCCGGGGCTCGCCCCCTCAATCTGCTTCGGGTATCCGCGAAAATGCAGCGTCGCCTGCGCCAGCGGCGCCTCCGCCATGTTTGCCTCCGCATCCGCGCTCTGGTCCACCAGAACCTGATCCCAAAAAATCTGGAGATTAGTCACGAGCCGTATGCGCTGCGCACCCGCGGGAACCTTGCGGGAAAGGTCCACTACAATCGTGCGCTCGAGTCCCGCAGGAAAGCCTACATCGTCCGCAATCCTCTGCCATGAGCCGTCCGATAATTGCGCCTCCACGTAAGGCGAAATCGGTTTCACGCCCGCCTGCCACGCCCCATACAGCGACGTCGCGCTGAAGTAGTTGACGTAGCCCGTCATCAGCAGCCGCAGCGGCGCGCCCCGCTTCACCTCGCCCAAATCCAGCATGAGCGAATGCAAATTTGCAAACCCGTCATAAGGCAGCGCCGTGAACCCGCTCGCAAATTGATGATCGCGCTTGCTCAATTGCTCCAGCACGTCTCGTCCTTCGCCATCCCACGCGCCCGCCGGCGTCCGCGCGCCTGCTGAAGCCACCATATGGCCCGAAGCAAACGGCGGATTATCGAGAAACCGTTCATCGGGATTGACTTCGACATTCTCTGGATGATCCACCGCCACCAGCCTTAACTGGTCGATGTAATTGACCTCCTCCATCGGCTCCATGAATCGCAAACTCAACTTACCATTTACCGGCGCGAACTTAGCGCCATCTACCTTGACCCACTCGCCAGGATTAGGAACATTGCGCCGCTCGGGCGTGAACCAGTGACCCACGACACCCGCGCCAATCACGTCTGTCACTAACTTGTACTTATGTCCATCCCACGCAAACAAGACTGGACACGAGCTTCCCCGCCGATCTGCCTCTTTCATCGCGATCACCGTCCGTCCCTGAGTAAGTCGCGGTAAGTCGATCTCGTCCTGCAGCACTCCCGTCGGCCATAGGATCCGCAATAAGTCGATGCCCGGCGCATCTCCCAGCCCCACCAAAATCTGCGGCGGCGCCTGTGTCTGATAGCCCGAAGCGCCTGCCAGCTCCCACTTCTGCCATAGCCCGCTTGCAAACACCTCCACTTTCACGCCCAGCGCCGTTTTGTTATCCGCAAAGCCGGTCAAATCGATCCGCACAAAGTGATTCTTGTTCGCGCCAACGTTGCGCAGCAGCACCGGCGGCGCGTTCAATTGCGTCACAATCAGATCCGCCGCGCCGTCTCCATCCACATCCGCCGCAATCAGCCCCCGCGGCGCCTGCAACTTCACGCTGTCCAGTCCCAGCGCGTGGCTCACATCCTCGAAGCTTCCATCGCCGCGGTTGCGGAACACCCGCACATGCGGTCCGTCCTTCGTATCCACAATCGCCACCAGATCGATCCATCCGTCATTGTCGATATCGATCGGCGTCACACCCCATCCACGCAGCGCGCCCTTGAGAGGCAGTTCCACGCGCTCAAACCGACGCCCCACATGATTGGGGCCTTCCACATTGCGCCACAACGTCAGCCCCGGCGCGCCCTCGTGCGTCACGGCGATATCCATCCACCCGTCTTTATTGAAGTCCAGCACCGCAATCCCCACCGTCGCAGGCAGCTTCTCGCCGACATACAACGTCTGCATCGGATAGTTCCCCTCGCGAGGATTCACATAAATCACAGGCGCTGTTGCCGCGCAAGCTGCATCTGTCCCACCGCAAGGGTCGCCCGTCACAGCAATATCTATCGCCCGATCATTATTGAAATCCGTGAGAATCGCCGCTGCCGTTTTCCCAACGCCGCCGAGCCCCGTAGGCTCCGTCCATTCCGTGAACGTCTTGTTTCCGTTGTTGCGCCACAACACATTCGGCACGCCACCCGCATCCAGCGGCGCCCCCGTCAGAAATAAATCCAGGTCCCCGTCGTGGTCATAATCCACAAACGTAATCCCGGAAGGCCGATTCCGCGCCGCGAGCCCGGCCGCGGCCGTTACATCTTGAAACTTGCCCTTGCCTAAATTTCGAAATAGCAGCACCGCGTCGTCCAACGCCACAGCCAAATCGTTCAACCCATCGCCGTCAAAATCGCCCACCGCGCATGCCACGGCATGTCCGCGCGCCTTCAACCCCGCCGCCTCCGAATCCCACTCTTCAAACCTCCCATCGCCCTTCGCATGCAGCACGCGAATCGCCTGCGGACCTGCCTGCATCAGCATCAGGTCCATGCGTCCATCGCCGGTCACGTCCATCATGCAAGCCCCCCCCGTCGTCGTGAACGCGCCTCCGGAAGAAACGCTGGGTGCGGGTGCCCCAGGTCTCGCCTTTGAGACCTGGGAGTCTTGCGCAACCATATCGCGCGCCACCAGCTTCACCGCAATCATCGCGCGCCTGCTTGTCTCCGCCTCTTCCACCGGCGTCACCGTCGAGTAGTGTCCCTGTTCCCCATAAGCCAGCCCGATCGGCGCTCCGATTTGAGTGCTCGTCAAATGCTGAAAGCGCTTGAAATGCGCCTTCGCATCTTCCACGTGGCCCGTCCGCTGCAACGCCCGCGCCATCGCAAACTCACTCGACGCGTGCTGCGGATCGATCTCCAGCGCCTTTTGCAAAATCGCAATTGCCTTGTCGTACTCCTTCATTTCCTGGTAGCACACGCCTTCGAAGTAATCGGAATCCGCATCCTTCGGGTCGAGCTTCGCCGCCTGCTCAAAGCTGGCCAGTGCCGGCTCCAGTTCATTGCCCGCATGCTGCGCGAGACCCAGGTTGTACCATGCTTGGGCGCTGTCCGGTTCCAGCGCGAGAGCAGCCCGAAGGGCCTTCTTCGCCTCGTCCAGCTTTTGCAGAGCCATCAGCGCAATGCCCTCGTTGATCGCCGCCTGGGCCAGTTTCGGATCCTTCTTGAAGGCCTCAGCAAATGTGTCCGCCGCGCGCTGAGTAAATTGCTGACCCATCTCTGCCACGCCGCGATTGTTCGTCCGCACCGCCTCCGCGTCAAAGCGCGACTGTGCGCCCGCCGCCGTAAACATCGCAACCAGAACCAGCACCACCGGACTCGCGATGCGCATCGATCTCTTCGTCAAAATCTCTTCTCCAGCCCGACTGAATCGCGTCCAGCAAGCGAGTGACACCATTCGCGTTTCAATGCGGAGCACCATCCAGTGTATGCGAGTGTCCACTCCGGCGCACCGTCATAAGGACTGGCTTTCATGCCCTTGCTAACCTGATTCTCCAGGCAATTTATACTTCCTCTGTGATTTCCTCTCTCCAAGCTCTCAACTGGCGCCGCTTTCTTGCCCGCCCCCCATTGCCGTCGCTTCAGCCGCAAGCCCTTGATGCAATGCTTCGCCACCCCATCCTCATCGCCGGCGCGGGCGGCTCCATCGGCTCCGCACTCGCGCGCCGCCTGGCGGCTCTCTCGCCGCCTAACCTGGTGCTGCTTGAGTCTTCCGAGAGCAGCCTTTATGCGCTCCAGCGCGATTGGTCCGCATCCGGTCTCGACTGTCCCGCTACGTTCGTCCTCGGCAATGTGGCCGACCGCGGACTCCTCGAGCACATCTTCGCGCAACACGCGCCGCGCCTCGTCTTCCATGCCGCCGCGTTCAAGCAGGTCCCGCTCATGGAAGAGCAACCCTTCGCGGCCATTGCCAACAACATCTTTGCCACGGAGACGCTGACCAAAGTGGCCGCCGCGCATCATGCGCGTGTTCTTCTGCTTTCGACGGACAAGGCCGTCCAGCCCTCCTCCGTCATGGGCGCCACCAAGCGGGTCGCCGAGCACATCGTCCTGGCCGCGCGTGGAACGGCCCTGCGCCTCTGCAACGTGCTCGCCTCGCGCGATAGCGTGGCTGAAATCTTCGCGAGCCAGATCGCTCACGGTGGTCCCATCACCGTCACCGATCCCGCCGCCCGACGCTACTTTCTCACCCTAGATGAAGCGGTCGATCTGCTTCTGCTAGCCGCCGCGCACTCTCAGCCGTCGTCGCTGCTGGCGCCTGTGTTGACCTCCACGCACTTCATCGCAGACCTCGCCCACTTCATGGCTCGCGAGCTTGCTCCTGGCCGCGAAATCGCAATTCAATTCACCGAGCCCCGCCCCGGCGATAAAGAGATCGAGTTGCTGTGGGCCCCCGGCGACTCAACGCACCCAGCCGGCCCTGACGCATCCGTACGGAACGCCATCGTCTCCATCCAATCCCCTGTGCTCTCTGGTCCGCAACTCGACGCGAGCCTCGTCCGTCTGCGCAACGCCGTCGATGCCCGCGACCTGGCCGTCGCCCTCGCCAGTTTGCAATCATTAGTCCCCGATTACACGCCCAGCAATGCGGTGCTCGCGCAAACGCGAAAAGCCGGCGCCCCGGTCTCCCGATGAGCAAGACCCCTGCCACTCGTCGGCGCATCGGCGTCATCACCACCTCGCGCGCCGATTACAGCCATCTCTACTGGCCGTTGCGCGAAATGGCCGCACACCCCGGCGTCGATCTAGCCGTCTTTGTTCTCGGCGCTCATCTCTCGCCTGACTTTGGCAACACAGTCCAGCAAATCGAGCGCGACGGCTTTCCCATTCAGGCGCGCATCGAGTGCCTGCTCAGTTCTGACACCGATACCGCCATGGCCAAGACCATCGGCCTCGCCATTCTCGGACTGGCAGACGCGCTCGCCGCATGGCGCCCTGACCTGTTGCTGCTCATCGCCGACCGCTATGAAATGCTCGCGCCCGCCTCGGTGGCCACTGCCCTGCGCATCCCCATCGCTCACATCGAGGGCGGTGAAGTCTCGCAGGGCGCCATCGACGACCAGGTGCGCAACGCCCTCACCAAGCTGGCCCACATCCACTTCACCTCCACCCCCACCGCGCGCCGCCGTGTCATCGCCATGGGTGAAGAGCCCGCTCGCGTCCATCATGCCGGCGCACCCTCGCTCGACCACCTTCGCCGCTCAAAATTGCTCCCGCGCCCAGCTCTCGAAGCACAACTCGGCCTCTCGCTCACGCCGCCCACACTTCTCGCCGCCTGGCACCCCGTCACCATCCTTAAAGACACCAATGCGGAAGCTGATGCCCTCTTCGCCGCACTCGCTCAGTCGCCCGGCCAGCTCCTCTTCGTCTATCCCAACGCCGACGCCGGCAGCCGCGCGCTCATCGTACGGACTCGCGCCCTCGTCGAAACCCGTCCCCACACGCACATCTTCGTCAACCTCGACCCGCACACCTACTGGAGCCTTCTGGCCAACTTTGACGCCATGGTCGGCAACTCTTCTTCCGGCATCATGGAAGCCGCCTCCTTTGCATTGCCCGTCGTAAACGTCGGCATTCGCCAACAAGGCCGCGAGCGCGCCCGCAACATCATCGATGCGCCCGCCGAGACCAGCGCCATCCTCGCCGCCATCCGTCACGCCCTAAGTCCCGAATTCCGAAACTCCCTGCGCGGCATGGTCAACCCCTACGGCGACGGCACCGCTTCTCAAACCATCGTCCGCGTCCTGACATCTGTCTCTCTCGACGGCATCCTCATCAAGCAGTCCGCACCGCTCTTTCCCGCGAGCGAGAGAGATAGCGAGAGGCCGAGCGAGAGCACCCATGAGCGCTGATCCGAATCCATCGCCTGCCCCACCGCAGGTAGTCCCACTCTCCGCCCCCGACATCACCCAGGCTGAAATCGACGCGGTCACCGCCGTCCTGCGCACCCCGCACCTCAGCCTCGGTCCTCAACTCGCTGCCTTTGAATCCGCACTCGCGCACTACCACTCCGTACCCCACGCCGTGGCTGTCAGCTCCGGCACCGCGGCCCTCCATCTTGCCCTGCTCACCCTGGGCATCACCGCGGGCGACGAGGTCATCGTCCCCTCCTTCGCCTTCATCGCCGTATCCAACGCGGTGCTTCAGGTTCGCGCCACGCCCGTCTTTGCCGAAATCGATCCCGTCACCCTCAACCTCGATCCCGCCAGCGTCGAACAGGCCGTCACTTCCCGCACGCGCGCCATCCTCGTCGTCCACACTTTCGGCGTTCCTGCCGACATGGACGCCCTGCAGTCCGTCGCCCGCCGCCACAACTTGTTTCTGATCGAAGACGCCTGCGAAGCAATCGGCGCGCAATGCGGAGACCCGCCCCATGCCCGGCGCGCCGGCAGCTTCGGCCATCTCGCCGTGCTTGGCTTCTATCCCAACAAGCAGCTCACCACCGGCGAAGGCGGCGCGGTGCTGGCTCACGATCCGGCTCACGCCGCTCGCCTGCGCAGCCTCCGCAACCAAGGCAGACAATCCACAGGCGATTGGCTTGACCATGCCGAGCCCGGCTACAACTACCGACTCTCCGAACTGGCCTGCGCCCTCGGCTGCGCGCAGCTCAGCCGCATCCACGAAATGCTCTCCCTGCGCCATGCCGCCGCCAAGCGCTACGACACACTCCTGCGTGCAATCGCCAACCACGGCTCGACCTCTGACTTGGAGCTCCCCCCACTCACACTCCCCCACAGCACGATCAGTTGGTTCGTCTACGTGGTTCGCCTGCCTGAGTCCGTCGATCGCGACCGTGTTCAGGCCGTCCTCGCCCAGCGCGGCATCGCCACCGGCCGCTACTTTGCTCCCATCCATCTTCAACCCGCCTGGCGCAGCCACCCCAGCGCCCTTTCCGCCTCNNCCTTCAGGACTCCCTTCGCGCCGGAGCGTAGCCCCGCAGCCAGTCAGTCCCTCCCGCCAGCCATCCATGCCTATGCAAAACGAGTGCCTCGCCTTTTGCACAGTATTTTTCTACCCAATGTGCAAAAAGGGACAGAATTACCAAAGCACGCGAAATAATGTTCAATTCAAATCCAGGTATGTCTGAGCGCATCTCCTCCAATGTTCAAATCCGCTCACCATATCGATAAACCGGAAACGCGCCGGAAAGGTTGCAGGAAAAGCCCTCTCTTCCTCCCGCAATTCTTCTCCCAACCGGTTGGTTTCAAAAGGTAATTCGCAGGCTGCCAGCCATGAACGAGTGGGCGGATTCGCACAACCTGACTCGATCAACTCACTTCGTCTCGCGTTGCACGGAAGGTGCCAAATGATGGTCAAGACGCAAAATAAGGGCTGCGGCGTGACCGGACTCCACGTGGGGGTAACCAACGTCCGCCGCTACTTTCCTAAACATATTTCCGTCATCGAGTTGCAGCTTGATCATTTGCAAATCCAGTGCGGACTGGACCCTGGCTTTTGGCTAGGCCGGCCGGAAATTCACGACTCCCGCCTCTGCGCATGGCTGGAAATTAAACAATTGCGCGCCAGCCTGGATCGAATCCCCCTCTCGCTGGCGTTGATTCCCG